>NZ_JBNNWE010000072.1:0-30422 GCF_050280905.1 Pseudomonas sp. NPDC086278 | reverse complement strand
TTCCAGCAAGTGATCTACCTGCCGGGGCTGGAAATCCGTACCCGCGACAACGGCGAAGAGTTGCACGTCATCACCCTGCCCGGCGGCCACGGCAACGTACGCTGCCTGCACTGGAAGGCCGGCAAACCCGCGCACATCCCCGCCGATCAGTTGCGCTACAGCCTCGACGATCACCTCGGTTCCTGCTCGCTGGAACTCGATCAGCAGGCGCAGGTGATCAGCCAGGAAGGTTATTACCCGTTCGGCGCCACCGCCTGGTTTGCGCGAGGCAACGAAGTCGAGGTCGATTACAAAACCATCCGCTATTCCGGCCAGGAAATGGACGACAGCGGGCTGTATTACTACGGCGCGCGTTATTACGCGCCCTGGCTGCAACGCTGGATCAGCGCCGACCCGGCCGGGGATGTGGACGGGCTGAACCTGTATGCATTTGTTGGCAACAACCCAATAGCCTACGCCGACGCCGAGGGTGAAAAGCGCATCAGCAAGGTGGTGGCCGGCCTCAGGGCTGCGGATGCCGCCGAGATCCAGCGTCAGCAGGAAGCGAACGCCCCTGCGCGGGCGAAACGGCTGCTGCAAAAAGACATTGAACGGCATCTGAAAATACTGGGCCTGTCGAAACGACGAGGGCTGGACGCACGCCAGCAGATTCTCAACCACCGCTCGATGTCGCAACATGTACTTTCCGCCACCCGCAGAACGGCGGTGCACATCGGCGGACAGGTGCTCAGTTATGGCGCCGGCATCGCGGTGGGCGTGGGGGCACAGGCCTTGGCGGTGGCCGCCCCGGGCGTCGGCAACGCGGCCGGGGTCGTCATAGGTTTCGCCGTGAAAAAGGGTGTCAGTTTTGCGGTGGACTACCTGGCCGAGCGAACCGGTGCCAGCGCGTCGATCAAATTCAAAACCAGCAAGCTTTCGCCGGAGAAAATCATCAGCAAGGCCGAATACAAGACGATGAATTACCTCTCCTTCATTCAGAAAAAATACGAACAGATGGGCCTGGGCTCTACAAAAAACCAACTCAAGGCGGCCAAGGAAGCCACCAGTGTCAGCACCAGCCAGGCCCTGAAGGTACTGGCCCCACAGATTGCCAGCGAGGCCAGTACCGCGATGGGCATTCTGCTTGGCGGGGCCGAGCTATTTCATGAAATGAACAGCGCCGGAAGCAAGTTGTCCGCAGAAAAAATCGCCAAGGCAGACATCCACCTGACGAACCTCATTGGCGAGTTGAACGAGCGAATGACCGGTCTTGAAGCGTCGTTCAATTCGTTGCAGGTCTGCGCCCTGAACACCTTCAGCCTTTTTGGGGAAACGGCCGGGGACTCGGTTCAGAGTCTTTGGGAAGCGACGCGGCACGTGATCGGCGTGCTGACCGAGACCCGGACCATACTGCGCTCCAGATCCAGCAAGTTTTCAGCCGTGTAGGCGCCTGCCTCTCGGGGCGCGACGGCGCCGTGTTATGGTGCGCGCCCGTTATCTCGTGTGTTTTGTAAAGCATGCTGCCCACTACACGTTCATTGCGTTTGGGGTTTTACACCCTGGCAATCATCCTCGGCGCGGTCCTCGCCGCCGGGCTGGCCATGCGTCACGCCGAACGCCAGGCGCTGGTGGAAGATGCCGCCCGCGCCAATCAGCAATTGGCGTTGTATGCCAATTCCCTGCACACCCTGATCGACCGTTACCGCGCCCTGCCCGCCGTGTTGGCGCTGGACCCGCAACTGCGCGCCGCCCTGAACGGCACGGTATCGACCGAACAACAGGACGCGTTGAATCGCAAACTGGAAAAGATCAACGGCGCCGCGCGCTCCTCGACCCTGGAACTGCTCGACCGCACCGGCCTCGCCGTGGCCGCCAGCAACTGGCGTTTGCCCAGCAGCTACGTCGGCCACAACTACGGTTTTCGCCCCTACTTCAGCCAGACCCGCACCCAAGGCACCGGGCGCTTTTATGCGGTGGGCGTGACCAGCGGGATACCCGGTTATTTCCTGTCCAGCGCGGTGACCAGCGACAGCGGCGAATTTCTCGGCGCGATGGTGGTGAAACTCGAGTTCCCGGAACTGGAGCGCGAATGGCAGGGCAGCGACACGTTGCTGGTCAGCGATGCGCGCGGGGTCATCTTCATCGCCAACCAGCCGGGCTGGCGTTATCGCTTGTTGCAACCGTTGAGCGACAGCGATCACGCCGACCTCAAGGCCACCCGCCAATACGACAAACAGCCGCTGACACCGCTGGAATATCAATCGCTGCGGCGCTTTGACGACAACAGTGAGCTGGCGCGCGTTGTCGGCCCGGACGGCACGGCGGATTACCTCTGGGAATCGCTGCCGCTGACCGCCGAAGGCTGGACCCTGCACCTGCTGCGCCAGCCGCAAGTCGCCTTCGAAGACACCCGCAACGCCGCGCTGGCGGCGGCCGGGCTGTGGCTGGCGCTGGTGTTTCTGTTGCTGTTCCTCAATCAGCGCTGGCGCCTGGCGAAAATGCGCCAGCGCAGCCGCGAAGAACTCGAGCAACTGGTGCAAGAACGCACCCGCGATTTGCGCACCGCCCAGGACGGCCTGGTACAATCGGCCAAACTCGCCGCCCTCGGCCAGATGTCGGCCGCCCTCGCCCACGAAATCAATCAACCGCTGACCGCGCAGCGCATGCAGTTGGCGACCTTGCGCCTGCTGCTCGATCACGGCCGGGTCGACGACGCGTACAAGGCACTCAAACCGGTGGACGACATGCTGACGCGCATGGCCGCCCTCACCGGTCACCTGAAAACGTTCGCCCGCAAAAGCCCCAGCGGCTTGCGCGAACGCCTGGACCTCGCGGCGGTGGTCGACCAATCGCTGCAATTGCTCGACGCGCGCCTGCGCGATGAACAGGTCAGCACCGTGCTGCACCTGACGCGCCCGGCGTGGGTGCGTGGCGATGCGATTCGCCTGGAACAGGTGCTGATCAATCTGCTGCGCAATGCCCTGGACGCGATGCAGGACAAACCTTGCAAACGTCTGCAAATCCGCCTCGAAGCCGACGAACAACTCTGGCGCCTGACCGTTACCGACAACGGCGGTGGCATCGCCGCCGAGCACCTGCCCAACGTGTTCGATCCGTTTTTCACCACCAAACCGGTCGGTGATGGCCTGGGCCTTGGCCTGGCGGTATCGTTTGCCATCGTTCACGAATCGGGCGGACGCCTGAGCGCCGACAATCACGCCAGCGGCGCGGTGTTCACCGTGACCTTGCCCATCGACCTGGAGGCGCCCGTTTCATGCTGAATTCAGTGATGGTGGTCGACGACGAAAGCAGCATCCGCAGCGCCGTCGAACAATGGCTGAGCCTGTCGGGTTTTGCAGTGCAACTGTTCAGCCGCGCCGATGAATGCCTGGCGCAATTACCCGCCCATTTTCCCGGTGTGATCCTCAGTGACGTGCGCATGCCCGGCATGACCGGGCTGGACTTGCTGGCCGAAGTCCAACGGCGCGATGCCGACTTGCCGGTGATCCTGCTGACCGGCCACGGCGATGTGCCGATGGCCGTGGAAGCCATGCGCGATGGCGCCTATGACTTCCTCGAAAAACCTTTCAGCCCGGAAACCCTGCTGAGCAGTTTGCGCCGGGCGCTGGACAAGCGCCGGTTGGTGCTGGAGAACCGCGCGCTGCATGTGCAGGCGGACAACCGCGCCAAACTCGATGCGACGTTGCTCGGCGTGTCCCGTGGTTTGCAAACCTTGCGCCGGCAGGTTCTGGACCTGGCCGCGCTGCCGGTCAACGTATTGATTCGCGGTGAGACCGGCAGCGGCAAGGAACTGGTCGCCCGTTGCCTGCACGACTTCGGCCCGCGTGCGGACCAGCCGTTTGTGGCGCTGAACTGCGCGGCGATCCCCGAGCAGTTGTTTGAAGCCGAGCTGTTTGGCCACGAGAGCGGCGCGTTCACCGGCGCGACGGGCAAACGCATCGGCAAGCTGGAATACGCCGATGGCGGCACGCTGTTCCTCGATGAAATCGAAAGCATGCCGCTGGCGCAGCAGGTGAAATTGCTGCGGGTGTTGCAGGAGCAAAAGCTTGAGCGCTTGGGCTCGAATCAGAGCATTCGCGTGGATTTGCGGATCATCGCCGCGACCAAGCCGGACCTGCTGGATGAGGCGCGCGCCGGGCGTTTTCGTGAGGACTTGGCATATCGCTTGAACGTGGCTGAATTGCGCCTGCCGCCGTTGCGCGAGCGCCGCGAAGACATTCCGTTATTGTTCGAATCGTTTGCGCAGAATGCGGCTGAGCGCTTGGGTCGCACTTTTGCACCGTTGACCGGCCCGCAGTTGAGCCATCTGCTGAGCCACGACTGGCCGGGCAATGTCCGCGAACTGGCGAATGTTGCCGAGCGTCAGGTACTGGGTCTCGGTGAGCCGGAACCGCTGGGAATCGACCCCGGCCAATCGCTGGCGGCACAGCAGGAAGCGTTTGAAGCGCACTGCCTGCGCGCGGCGCTGACCCGGCATAAAGGCGACGTGAAAGCAGTACTCGAAGAACTGCAACTGCCGCGCCGGACCTTCAATGAAAAGCTGCAGCGGCATGGGCTGACGCGCGAGATGTTTTTGCAGGACAGCTGATTTGGGGAGCTGATTTGGGGGTGTCAGTACCGGCCTCTTCGCGAGCAAGCCCGCTCCCACAGTGGGTCGGTGTGCACAGCCCCACTGTGGGAGCGGGCTTGCTCGCGAAGGGGCCGGTGCAAACACTAGAAATCCACAAGCCGGTAAGCGATTTTCCGCTCACAGCCAATCCGGCATAAGCGGATTTCCGCTCACGCAAGCGTCAAAACCCCTCTAAACCGCCCCTCCCGCCCTTGGCACACCTCCTGCTATAGCCCTCGCAGGCTGCGTTTCAACGCGCTCCACAAAAACAATTAAACGAAGGATCCTTCAATGGATAACTCCAACACCCTGCCCCTTGGGTCGGCTGCCGCGCCTGCCAAGGCAAGAACCACTTCCAGCCGCATCAAGTCGATCTTCAGCGGCTCGGTCGGCAACATGGTCGAGTGGTACGACTGGTACGTCTACGCCGCTTTCTCGCTGTACTTCGCCAAAGCCTTTTTCCCCAAAGGCGACACCACCGCCCAACTGCTGAACACCGCCGCGATCTTCGCCGTGGGCTTCCTCATGCGCCCGATCGGTGGCTGGCTGATGGGCCTGTACGCCGACAAGGTCGGACGCAAAAAAGCCTTGATGGCCTCGGTCTACCTGATGTGCTTCGGCTCGTTGCTGATCGCCCTGAGCCCGGGCTATGAAACCATCGGCATCGGTGCGCCGATCCTGCTGATCTTCGCGCGCTTGCTGCAAGGCCTGTCGGTCGGTGGCGAATACGGCACCTCGGCAACCTACCTCAGCGAGATGGCGACCAAGGAACGTCGCGGCTTCTTCTCCAGCTTCCAGTACGTGACGCTGATCTCCGGCCAGCTCATCGCGCTGGGCGTGCTGATCGTCCTGCAGAACCTGCTGACCAGCGAACAGCTGTACGCGTGGGGCTGGCGTATTCCGTTCGCCATTGGCGCGCTGTGTGCCGTGGTCGCGCTCTACCTGCGTCGTGGCATGGAAGAAACCGAGTCCTTCACCAAGAAAGAGAAAGCCAAGGAAAGCGCCATGCGCACCTTGATGCGCCACCCGAAGGAACTGATGACCGTGGTCGGCCTGACCATGGGCGGCACCCTGGCGTTCTACACCTACACCACCTACATGCAGAAGTATCTGGTGAACACGGTCGGCATGAGCATCTCCGACTCGACCACCATTTCCGCCGCCACGCTGTTCCTGTTCATGTGCCTGCAACCGCTGGTAGGCGGGCTGTCCGATAAAATCGGGCGCCGGCCGATCCTGATTGCCTTCGGCATCCTGGGCACGCTGTTCACCGTACCGATCCTGACCACCCTGCACACCATCACCACCTGGTGGGGCGCGTTCTTCCTGATCATGGCCGCGCTGATCATCGTCAGCGGCTACACCTCGATCAACGCGGTGGTCAAAGCCGAACTGTTCCCCACCGAAATTCGTGCGCTGGGCGTGGGCCTGCCATACGCGCTGACCGTATCGATCTTCGGCGGCACCGCCGAATACATCGCGCTGTGGTTCAAGAGCATCGGCATGGAAACCGGCTACTACTGGTATGTCACCGCGTGTATTGCCGTGTCGTTGCTGGTGTACATCACCATGAAAGACACCCGCAAGCATTCGCGGATCACCACTGACTAAGCTCTACGGCGAAAAAAGCAGGGGCAGACCTTAACGGGTCTGCCCCTTTTCTTTACTCAAACAAAACCCTTTGGTTTACCTAAAACAAAACTCCGTGGGAGCGTCGCTGGAAATAATGCGTTCGTCCCAGCACTATGAGCCCATCCGCGACAAGCCCAGGAATATGAACATGCCCGACGACATCCACTTCTACGAACCCGCCAACGGCCACGGCCTGCCCCACGATCCATTCAATGCCATCGTCGGCCCGCGTCCGATTGGCTGGATTTCCTCGCAGGATGGCAATGGGCGCCTGAACCTGGCGCCGTACAGCTTCTTCAACGCCTTCAACTACATTCCGCCGATCATTGGTTTTTCCAGCATCGGGCGCAAAGACAGCCTGAACAACATCGAGCAGACCGGCGAGTTCGCCTGGAACCTGGCCACGCGCCCGCTGGCCGAGCAAATGAACCAGAGTTGCGCGATGGTCGGGCCTGAGGTCAACGAGTTCGAATTGTCCGGGTTGACGCCCGTCGCCTCGAAAATCATTCAGGTGCCGCGCGTCGCCGAAAGCCCGGTGTCGTTCGAGTGCAAGGTCACGCAGATCATTCAGTTGCAGCGCGCAGACGGGAACGTAGTGCCGAGCTGGCTGATTCTCGGCGAAGTGGTCGCCGTGCATATCGCCAAGTGGCTGTTGAAGGACGGGGTGTACGACACCGCCGCGGCAGAACCGATTCTGCGCGGCGGCGGCCCGGCGGATTATTTTCAGCTGGGGCCAGAGGCCTTGTTCAAGATGTTCCGCCCGGGGGCGGTGAAGTGATTACCAGAGCAGATCGGCGTCTTCTTTGACGTCTTTGAGGCGGGTCAGCTCTTTGGCTGCGGCCAGATCGGCCTCGTTCGCGGTCTTGAAAATCTGATCTTCAAGCACTTTGTGAAAACGCGGCGCGCCGGTGCCGCCGATGGCTTTAACGGCAATCGCGGCGTGGTAACCGCCGTCGCCGGGTACTACAGCGGAAACAGCTTCGAAATGATCAAAGGCTTTACGTGCCATGTCGCGCATCCTGGCTGATTGAGAGTGGGGCCATTAAACCCTCAACCCGCCATTTTGTGTACCCACGACTGCGACTGTCCCAGCGCCTGGGCGGCTGAAACGTCCTTGAAGGTATGGAAATCCAGGCTGTTGACCACCAGTTCCTGCACCAGCTCGGCAAAAACCCCCATGGCCGGGGTGCTGAAGTAAGCAGTCATGGCTTGCTGATGGGTCCAGAAACCGGACACCAGCCACAACTCGGGATCGCATTGCGAGTGTTGCAGGGAAAAGCTCAGGCAGCCCGGCGCGCTGCGTGACGGTTCGATCAGCGCGCTCAGGCGCACCCCGAGTTCCGCCGAACGCCCGGCGCGGGCACGGACAAACGCCATATGACTGACGGGAATCTGCGTAGACATGTTCAACCCTCCCAGGTACTCGAGTGGCAGCCGTGGGACGGGCTGCGACAGGATCAAAGGTTAAGCGCGCCGGTGCCGGTGCGGTTAGTCGATTCCTGCCGGCGTGTTGCACAATCCTGCGCGGCGTCTAAAACAATCGTTAACCTGCTGTAAATCCGCTCAAGCCAATGAAACAACGCTTTCAAGCAAGTTTGCTCCGGATGGCCGCAACATAGACGCACCGTTAAACCGCCCCATGCAGAATCAGGCAAGCATGAGGCAGGATGTGTCTACCGCGTGCGCTTGCACAAACTTAAGCTCGGCTCATTATCAATGCCCCACCGAGGATGCCTTGCATGTCGTCACTCGATCACTTTCAAGCCCCGCTGGATGCCGACATGGAAAAACAGCGCGCGGAACTGGCCGCTATCATCCGTCGCAACACCACGGACGATGGCACTTATGCCACCGCCGTCGGTTCGCTGTTCATGTCGCGCCACGGCCAGTCCCACGACTTTGCCCCGGTGCTCGCGCAACCGGCGTTGTGCATCATGGCGCAGGGCCGCAAGGAGGTGCGCCTGGCCGATGAATACTTCAATTACGACCCGCTGAACTACCTGGTGGTCTCGGTCTCGATGCCGTTGAGCGGTCGGGTGGTGAATGTCACCTCCGAGGAGCCGATCCTCGCCGTGCGGCTGGACATCGATCCGGCGGAAATCACCGCGCTGATTGCCGACGCCGGTCCGCTGGGCGTGCCGACCCGGCCGGCCAGGCGTGGGTTGTATGTCGAACGGATCGACAGCGCGATGCTTGACGCGGTGTTGCGCCTGGCGCGTCTGCTCGATACGCCGAAAGACATCGCCATGCTCGCGCCGCTGATTCGCCGGGAGATTCTGTATCGGTTGTTGCGCAGCCCGCAGGGCCATCGGTTGTATGAGATTGCGATTGCCAACAGCCAGAGCCATCGCATCAGCCAGGCGATCAAATGGCTGAACGGCAACTATGAACAGCCGCTGCGCATCGATGATCTGGCCAAGGAAGTGAACCTGAGCGTGTCGACGCTGCATCACCGCTTCAAGGCGATGACGGCAATGAGCCCACTGCAATATCAGAAGCAGTTGCGGTTGCAGGAAGCGCGGCGGTTGATGCTGGCGGAGGGGCTGGAGGCGTCGGCGGCCGGGTATCGGGTCGGGTATGAAAGCCCTTCGCAATTCAGCCGCGAATACAGCCGGTTGTTCGGGGCGCCGCCGTTGCGGGATCTGGCGCGGTTGCGGTTGATGGTTTGATCCGGATTCGGCGGTGCGGCTACTGACGCCTTCGCGAGCAAGCCCGCTCCCACATTGGATCGGCGTACACCTGACCCTGTGGGAGCGGGCTTGCTCACGAAGAGGCCAGCCAAGACAACCCAATGCCAAAGGTCAGGCGCTCAGTACCCGACACGCCTCCGCCGGCAAGGTCACCGAAACGGGGTTGCCAATGCTCAACCCGAACCCCTGGCACGGCGTGCTCAACGCGGTAAACGAAACCCCGGAACACTCCACCGTGGTTTCAATCGTCGCGCCGATATCGCGCACGAACGTGACCTTGCCCAGCAGCCGGTTCCCCGCCGTTGCCTGGGGGTGCGACAGTTGCAAATCCTCCGGGCGGATCAGCATCTTCACTTTCTCCCCGACCACAATGCTGCTGCAAATCGGCACTTCCAGCGCATCACCGCCCGGCAGCCCGACCTTGCCGTTACCCAGCGCCGTGGCCGGGAAGATGTTGCCCGAACCGATAAAGTCCGCGACAAATTCATTGGCCGGGTGCCGGTAGATTTCAATCGGCGTGCCCACTTGCTGCACCCGATGTTCGCCGAGCACGACAACGATATCGGCCATGGTCATCGCCTCGCGCTGATCGTGGGTTACCAGGATGGTGGTGATGTTCAGGCGCTGTTGCAGTTGACGGATTTCCACCTGCATCGATTCACGCAACTTGGCGTCCAGCGCCGACAGCGGCTCGTCCAGCAACAGGATCTTCGGCCGCGAAGCGATCGCCCGCGCAATCGCCACCCGCTGGCGTTGACCACCGGAAAGCTTGGCCACCGGGCGATCAATCATTTCCTTCAATTGAATCAGTTCCAGCAACTCCACCACCCGCGCCTGCTGGTCCGCCTTGCTGACCCCGCGCAGTTTCAGCGGGTAAGCGATGTTCTCCCCCACCGTCATGTGCGGAAACAGCGCCAGCGACTGGAACACCATGCCGAAGTTACGCAGATGTGCGGGGGTGTTGCCGATGTCCTCGCCGTCCAGGCGAATTTCGCCACCGGTCAGGGTTTCGAGCCCGGCGATCATCCGTAGCAGTGTGGTTTTGCCGCAGCCCGACGGGCCGAGAAAACACACCAGTTTGCCCTCGGGCAAATGCAGGTTTACATCCTTTACCGCGCAGGCCGAGCCGTAATGTTTCTCGACGTTTTCCAGAATCAGACCAGACATAAATCACCTCAAGAATCAGAACGAAACGCCACCTTCACCGACCAGCTTCTCCAGCGCCCAGATCAGGACGAAGTCGATCAGCACGATCAGCACGGCAAACGAGAAAACGGTAGGGTCGAGCGATGACACGGTGCGGCTGTACATCCAGATCGGCACGGTCATGACGTCGATGGTGTAGAGGAAGTAGGTCACGGTGAACTCGTTGAACGACACGATGAACGCCAGCAGCATCCCCGCGAGAATCCCCGACTTCATCAACGGCACCACCACATCGACAATCGCCCGGGTCGGCGACGCGCCGAGCATTTGCGCGGCCTCTTCGACTTCGCTGCCGATGGAAAGCATGGCGGCGGTGCAGTTCTTGACCACGAACGGCAGCGCGAGGATCACGTGCGCGATCACCAGCCGCGAGGTGGTCATCTGGAACGGCAGGCTGTCGAACACCAGCAGCAACGCCAGCCCCAACACCACCATCGGAAACACCAGCGGCAGCGACATCAATTGCATCGCCACGGCTTTGCCGCGGAACTCGCAACGGGTCAGCGCATACGCAGCGGGCACTGCGATAAGCGTCGCGAAAACCATGGTCAGGCACGCCACCATCAGGCTGGTGGTCATGGCTTTGCCCAGGCTCAGCACATCACTGGAATCAGGCGAGACGAAGGTGTGCCAGGCGGCCTTGTACCATTGCAGGCTGTAGCTGCTCGGCGGGAAGTCGAGGTTCGACGCGCCGCTGAACGACATGACGATCATGGTCAGGATCGGCAACACCGCCAGCAGCAGAATGAAACCCGAGAGGATGCCGGCGAACTTGCCGGTATCGCCCGGCAACAGCGAATGACGCTTCTTGGTCAGGGTGCTCATTGCGAAGCCTCCAGCATGCGCCGACGGCGGCCAGTGATGAATTCGGACAAAGTCATGATCGCCAGCGTGGTGACGATCAGCACCACACCGGCGGCGGATGCGGCGGGCCAGTTCATCAGCGGCGCGATCTGGTCATGCACCATCACCGCCAGCATCGGCACGCGCCGGCCACCGAGCAGCAACGGCACCACGAAACTGCTGGCGTTGTAGGCAAACACCAACGTCGCGCCGGTGATGATCCCCGGCATGCTCATCGGCAACACCACTTGGCGAAACACCTGCAAGCGACTGGCGCCGAGGGTCGCGGCGGCTTCTTCGTAGGTGCGAGCGACGCCGCGCATGGCGCTGGCAATCGGCAGCACGGCCAGCGGAAACGCGGTTTGCACCAGGCCCATCAACACGCCGTTCTGGTTGTAGAGCAGCATGATCGGGCGCTTGATCAGGCCCAGCCCCATCAGCGCCTGATTGAGCATGCCGCCGGGGCCGAGAATCACCAGCCAGCCGTAACTTTGCAGCAGCAGGTTGACCAGCAACGGCAGCAGCACGGCGGCGAGGAAGATCCGGCGCACGAACGGCGAGGTCAGGCGCGACATGGTGTACGCCACCGGAATCGCCAGCACCACGGCGATCACCGCGCTGATCAGCGCCAGGCGCAAGGTCAGCAGCAAGGATTTTAGGTAATACGGCTCCAGCAATTGCGCGTAACTGGCCAGGCTGAACCCGGTCCATTCCGCGCCTTTGGTGCCCACGCTCATGCGCAGGACCAACAGGCTGGCGGCGATCAGCACGCCCAGGAACAGCATCGAGGGCGAAAGAAAAAACCAGGCGCGCGCGGTCGGCGACACGCCCCGGCTTGCCCGCGCTGGCGCGGCGGCGACCGGATGAGTCAAAGGTTGTTGATGTTCCATAGCAAAGATCTCGTCAATGGAAAGCAGCTGGCAAACACACGCCTCGAAACCACCGTGAACCCTGTGGAAGCAAGCCGTTGTGGTGAGGGCGCTTCGTGGTGAAAACGCTTTTGTGGTGAGGGGCTTTGTGGTGAGGGGGGCGTTGAGGTGAGGGAGCTTTTGTGGCGAGGGGGCTTGCCCCCGTTCGGCTGCGGAGCAGTCGTGAACCCTCCATCGCGGTTCACCTGATGCACCGCAATGACAGGTTTCAGGGCCGCTCCGCGTCCCAACGGGGGCAAGCCCCCTCGCCACAAAAGCCCCTCACTTCAACGCCCCCGTCACCTCAAAAGCCCCCTCACCTCAACGCTCCCTTCACCTCAACGCCCCCGACCTCAAAAGCGCCTTCACCTCAAAGCCCCCGTCACCACAAAGCCCCCTCACCACAACAGCCCGCTCCCACATTGGATTTGCGGTGTGCGCAAGACCGGTGTTCGCCACTCGATCAGGAAGAAAAGATTTCCGTGTAGCGACGAATCCATTGGTCATGCACGGTGGCCAGGAAGGCGTTGTCGTGCATGATCGCCTTCTCGGCAATCTGCTCCGGCGTGAGGATGTACGGACTCTTGCGCGCCTCGGCGGAGATGATTGCCTTGGCATTGACCGGGCCGTTGTAGATGTCTTCGGCCATCTTGCCCTGCACCAGCGGGTCCAGGGAGTGGTTGATGAAGGCGTAGGCCAGCTCGGTATCGCCCGGACGATTTTTCGGCATCACCGAGAGCATCAGGTCGGTGTAGAAACCTTCTTTCATGCCGAACGTCGCGCCGAGGCCGTACGCCGGATCGCGGATCTGTTTCGGGAAGAAGGCCGGTGCATACAGGCCGCCCATGTCCAGCGAACCGGTGCGGAACAGCTCGGCGATCTGGTTCGGGTTTTCACCCAGGGTGACCACGCGATCTTTCAGCTCGGCGAGTTTCTTGAAGCCCGGCTCAATGTTGTGTTCGTCACCGCCGGCCAGTTTGGCGGCGATGATGATCAGGTCCATGGCCTCGGTCCAGTTCGGCGGCGGCAGGAAGATGTTCGGCGACAGTTCGGCGTCCCACAGCGCGGCGTAACTGTCCGGCGCTTCCATGATGGTGCGGGTGCTGTAGACCAGGCTGTTGCACCACAGCAGGTAACCGATGCCATGACCGTTGGCGCCGGTGCGGTATTTTTCCGGCACGTCGAGCAGATTCGGAATGCGGTTGAGGTCGGGTTTTTCCAGTAGCCCGGCAGACGCCAGACCTTCGGCGCCGACGCCAGCCAGGGTGATGATGTCGTACTGCGGACGATCCCCACCGGCCTTGAGTTTGGCGACCATTTCCGAGGTGCTGCCGGTGCGGTCAGCGATGACCTTGACCCCGTACTTGTCCTCGAAGGTCGCGGCGATGTTGCGCAATGCGGCGAGGCCGGTGTCATCCGACCAGGTCAGCAAGCGCAAGGTCTTGCCTTGAAAGCGCGTGTCGCTGGCGTTGGCCTTGATGAACGGCATGCTCATGGCCGCCGCGGCGACCGAGGCTACGCCTACGGTTTTGATGAATTGACGTCTGTTCAGATCATGCTCGCCCATTACGGACTCCCTTTGTTTTTGTAGGTATAAGGCAGGTCGAAACTGTTGCATCCGCGCGGCCGGATCAGTCTTATCCCTCGTATTTTCGGGGGCTTGGCTGAGCCAGTGAGTTCATCCTGAGGTCGTGTAAAACAGCTGACTATCGATAAAAACTCATTGAAGCCATGACGTCAGCGCATGCCTTGTGAAGAGGCATGCGCTGACCTTTTTCGGGCAATCAGACGGCCCGGATCACGTGTTTGATTTCCTGGAACGCCTGCAAACCCCACGGCCCCAGTTCGCGACCCAGGCTGCTCTGTTTGTAGCCGCCCCACGCGGTCTGCGGGAAGATCACTTGCGGCGCGTTGATCCACACCAGCCCCGCCTGCAACGCGTTGGCGACCCGATCCGCGGCCTCGGCATTGCGCGTGACCACACTGGCCACCAGTCCGAACTGGCTGTCGTTGGCCAGGGCAATCGCCTCGTCCTCAGTGGCAAAACTGCGCACACAGAGCACCGGGCCGAAAATCTCTTCACACCACAACGCACTGTCGAGGGGCACGTCGGTGAAAACCGTCGGCTGCAAAAAATATCCGCGCGACAAGGCTGCCGGGCGATTGCCACCGCAAATCAGCTTGGCGCCGATGCTCAAACCGCGGTCGATGTGGCCGAGCACGCGCTGGTATTGCGCCTGATTGACCAGTGCCCCCATTTCAACCTCGGGGTCGAACGGGTCGGCCACACGAATCGCTTCGGCGCGGGCCTTGAGGCGCAGCAAGAATTCATCGGCCAGTTCATCGGCGATCAGTACGCGGCTGGTGGCGGAACACATCTGTCCGGCGTTGAAGAAACCACCGCCGCAGGCCACTTCCACCGCCAGTTCCAGGTCAGCGTCTGCAAGCACCAGCAGCGAGGATTTGCCGCCCAGTTCCAGGCTCACGCCTTTGACGGTTTCCGCCGCGCGTTGCATGACTTGCACGCCGATCGCATTGCTGCCGGTGAAGGAAATCTTGGCGATGCGCGGGTCAGCCGCCATCGGCGCACCCACCGCCAGCCCCGTGCCGCAGACCAGGTTGAAGACACCGTCGGGCAATCCGGCCTCAGCGATGATCGCGGCCAGTTCCAGCTCGGGCAACGGCGTGACTTCGGAGGGTTTGAGCACCACACAGCAACCGGCCGCCAGCGCTGGCGCGAGTTTCCAGGCCGTGGTGACCATCGGGAAATTCCACGGCACGATCAGGCCGACCACACCGCACGGTTCACGGCGCAAGCGCGCGCTGAAATCATCGCTCGGCAACTCGACGTTGCTGTCCTGTCGGGCGTCGAGGCCTTCGGCCAGCGCGGCGTAATACTCGAACGTGGCGATCACGTCATCGACGTCGATGGCCGCTTCGAACAGCGGCTTGCCGTTGTTGCTCGACTGCAATGTCATCAACTGCTCGCGACCGGCCTGCACGCCGGCAGCGATTTTGCGCAGGATCGCACCGCGCTCGGCGCCGGTGGTGTTCGACCAGTCTTTGAAGGCCCGCGTCGCCGCGCTCACCGCCTGATCGACGGCAGCGGCATCGCCGCCGTTGACCGTGGTCAACAAGGCTTCGGTCGCCGGGTTGATCACCCGCAGGTGTTCGTTGCCGGCCGCCCATTGGCCGTTGATGTACAGGCCATCCAATGTCGTAGGGAAGCTCATTGCGACACCGCCTTCATCCACGCGGCCTGATCGATTTCAATCAACGTCGGCCCCTGGCGGTCACTGGCCGCGCGCAACGCGGCACGCAGGGCGTCGACGTCGTTGACCGCTTCGGCCGCACAGCCGAGTGCCTTGGCGACGCCGATGAAATCCGGGGTATAGATGTCCACGCCGACGGGTTCGATGGCGCGGTTGACCATGTACTTTTTAATCTCTTCGTAGCCCTGGTTATTCCACAGCAGGACGATCACCGGGGTGCGCGCTTCAACGGCGCTGGCCAGTTCCGGCAAGGTGAATTGCAGGCCGCCATCGCCGATCAGGCACACCACCGGCGCCCGTGCACCCCCTTCAACCGCACCGCCAAGCCAGGCGCCAATCGCGGCGGGCAAGGCATAGCCGAGGGTGCCGTAACCGGTGGACGAGTTGAACCAGCGACGCGGGCGCTCCGGGTTGAAGGTCAGGTTGCCGGTGTACACCGGTTGGGTCGAATCGCCGACAAACACCGCGTTCGGCAATTCATGCAGCACGGTTTCCAGGAATCGGGTTTGCGCGAGCGTCGGCGCATCCCAGGTGGCCGCGAGCTCTTCACGCAGACGCGCGGCGCGCACTTGCCCCCAATCGTTGCGGCGCTCGGCCAGCGAGTGGTGGGACAGTGCGTCGAGCAAGGCTTGCGCGGCGTGGCGCGAGTCGGCCACCAGCGCGACTTTGGGCGGGTAGTTGCGCACGGTCTGATCGGGGTCGATGTCGACACGCAGCAGCACACCGGGAATCTCGAAACCGCCGGCGAAGGTCACGTCGTAATCGGTCTCGGCCAGTTCGGTGCCGATCGCCAGCACCACGTCGGCCTCGGCCACCAACGCGCGGGTGGCGACCAGGCTTTGGGTCGAACCGATCAACAGCGGATGGCTGGATTCGAGCAGGCCCTTGGCATTGATGGTCAGCGCGACCGGTGCGTCCAGCAATTCGGCCAGTTCGGTCAATTCAGCGGCGGCATCGATGGCGCCGCCACCGGCCAGGATCAGCGGGCGCCTGGCGCCGGCCAGCAGCGCGGTCATGCGGCTGACGGCGCTCGGCGAGGCACCGGCGCGGTCGATGTGCACCGGCAGACTGGCCAGCAGGTCATCGGCTTCTTCGACCAACACGTCCAATGGAATTTCGATGTGCACCGGGCGCGGACGACCGGCCTGGAACAGCGCAAAGGCACGGGCCAGCACGCCCGGCAACTCCGCCGCCGACATCAGGGTGTGGGAGAACGCCGCGACGCCGCCGACCAGCGCACTCTGGTTCGGCAGCTCGTGCAACTTGCCGCGACCACCGCCCAACTGGCTGCGCGATTGCACGCTGGAGATCACCAGCATCGGGATCGAATCGGCGTAAGCCTGGCCCATCGCGGTGGTGATGTTGGTCATGCCGGGGCCGGTGATGATGAAGCACACACCCGGTTTGCCGCTGGTGCGCGCATAACCGTCGGCCATGAACCCGGCGCCCTGTTCGTGACGCGGCGTGACGTGGTTGATGCTCGAACGGGCCAGGCCGCGATACAGCTCCACGGTGTGCACGCCGGGAATGCCGAACACCTGCTCTACCCCGTAATCCTCGAGTAACTTGACCAATACTTCGCCGCACGTCGCCATGTCTTTGCCCTTTTTGTTCGTTTGAGACGCCGGGCCTGCGCAGTGTTTATGATGCGTCGGCAGGTCCAGGGATGGCCTCATTGGAACGGGCGACACGTTGCCGCAACAATGGATAAAAAATCATGCTAGCCATGTCCTGACGTCATACCTTGGATCCCAATGAAACGACTGCCTCCCTTGCCGGCGCTGCACACTTTTCTGATTACCGCGCAGTGCTGCAACTTCACCCGGGCCGCCGAACAACTGCACATCACCCAAGGCGCCGTGAGCCGACAGATCGCCGGGCTGGAAGAACACCTGGGTTATGAACTGTTTATCCGCCAGGCTCGCGGCCTCGATCTGACGAGCGAAGGACGCGAGTGGCTGCCACGGGTGCAACAGATTTTCGGCTTGATCGACGAGGCGGTGGAGCAGATCGGCGAGAAGCGCGAAACCCTGCAACTCAAGGCGCCGACCTGCGTGATGCGCTGGTTGCTGCCGCGTCTTTTGCAATGGCAACGAGAGCGCCCGGACGTGCCGGTGGAGCTGACGACCACGGTCAAACACGGTGTCGACTTTCATCGCGAGCAGTTCGATGCGGCCGTGGTGTATGGCGCGCCGCCGGACACCTCGTTGGCCTCCCATCGGCTGTTCGATGAGCAACTGACGCCGGTGTGTTCCCGGCCCCTGCTCGAAGGCCCGGTGCCATTGGCGACCCCGGACGATCTGGAGCAACACCTGTTGCTGCATCCGACCCGCGATGAGCGGGACTGGAAGGCATGGCTGGCCACGGCGGATATTCACTTGAGCAATGTTGCCAAGGGTCAGCATTTCGAAACGCTGGACCTGGCCATGTCGATGGCGTCCCAGGGGACCGGTGTGGCAATCGGCGACTGGTCGTTGATTGGCGATGATTTGAGCGCGGGCCGGTTGGTCATGCCGTTTGAATTAAAGGTGAAAACCGGGTTGGGCTATTACCTGGTGCTGCCGCAGAAGCCGGCACCTTCGGCGAAATTGCAGGAATTGTTGCGCTGGTTGGTGGATCAGGCACAGAGCCGGTGAAGCTTCGCGAGCGCCGATCAAACTGTGGGAGCGGGCTTGCTCGCGATGGCGGCCTGCCAGTCGACATCCTTGTTGAAAACAAGTCCGTCTTCGCGAGCAAGCCCGCTCCCACACAGGGTGGCAGTGGGCTCAGTAGCCGACAGCAAACCGCGAACGCGAATGCTTCGGCGCGTCCACTTCATCCAGCAGCGCAATCGCATAATCGGCGAAGGTGATCCAGCTGCGACCTTGCGCACTCACTAGCAAATCATCCTTGCCGAGACGAAATTGACCGCTGCGCTCACCCTCGACGAACTCCGCCGACGGCGACACGAATGTCCAGTCCAGTTCTGTCTCCTTGCGCAGGTTTTCCAGAAACAACGCACCGGCACTCGCCTCGGCTTTGTATGCGTCGGGGAAGCCCTCGCTGTCGATCACCCGAGTGCCGTCCGGCAATAGCAGCGAACCGGCACCGCCCACCACCAGCAAACGTTTGACCCCGGCCTTTTTCACCGGCCCCAGCAGCGCAGCGGCTGGAATGGTGGTGAAATTGGTCGCGCTGATGACCACGTCATGCCCCGCCGCGGCGGCTTGCAAGGCGTCGGCATCGAGCACGTCGAGGTTTTTGCTGACCACACCGCTGCGTTGGCCAATCTTCGAAGTATCGCGGGCGATGGCCGTGACGCTGTGACCACGACGCAGGGCTTCTTCCAGCAATTGGCGGCCGGCGCGGCCGGTGGCACCGATGATTGCGATCTTGCTCATGACGTTCTCCAGTGTGGATCAGTGGGAGTGAGGAATTCGGGTTACCACTTCATCTCGCCCTTGGCGACTTTGGCGCTCAGTTCCAGCGAGCTTTCCTCGCCCAGTGCCGGGTAGCGTTTTTTCATTGCAGCGATCAGTGCCGCGGAGTCATTGGCCTTGGCCGTTTCTTCGTCGAACGCCTTGATGTAATCGGCGGTGAACCGCACGGCCGCCAGCGAACGGGCGCTGTCACCGAGGTAATGACCCGGCACGATAGTGTTCGGTTTCAGGGTTTCGATGGAATGCAGCGTAGCCAACCAATCGGCGTGGGATTGCGCGGTTTGCGTATCGGCCATCCACACGTGGATGTTTTCCACGACCACCACGCCACCGACCACAGCCTTGATCGACGGAATCCACACAAAGCTGCGATCCGGTTGCTTGCCGTCCAGCCCGACCACCTGCAACTTCTGCCCTTCGAGCATCAGGCTGTCGCCCTTGAGCACATCCGGCACGATGGTTTTGGCCGGGGCGTCGGCGCCCAGTTTCGGCCCCCAGAACGCCAGTTTGCCGTCGACGGTTTGCTTGATGTGATCCACGGTCGGCTGCGAGGCCAGCACTTTGGCGTTGGGGAAGGCAGCGGTCAGGGTGTCGAGGCCGAAGTAGTAATCGGGGTCACCGTGACTGATGTAGATGGTGGTCAGTTGCTTGCCGCTGGCGCGGATTTTCTCGACGACCTGTGCGGCCTGGGATTTGCCAAATTGCGCGTCGACCAGAATCGCATCTTTCTCGCCGCTGACCAGCACCGAGGTCACCGGGAAAATCGCCTTGTCGCCGGGGTTGTAAACGTCCAGCGTCAGGCTCGAAGCCGCCGCGTGGGCCGCGAAACCGAGGGTGGCAGTGGCCAGTAAAAGACGTTTGAATGTGGTGAAGCCGATCATGTGTTGCTCCGTTGTCCATTGCCGTGGTCGGCGAGGGAACAGAGCTTAGTTGCCTGACTCGATACAAAAAATGCCATGCTTGAACATAGTTTGTTTCTAAAAGTGGGCAAATCATGGATCGTCTTCAAGCAATGCGCGTATTTGTCTCGGTGGTCGACCTTGGCAGCCAGTCGGCCGCTGCCGATCATCTGGAGCTGTCACGCCCCGTGGTGTCGCGTTACCTGGCAGAGCTGGAGGACTGGGTGGGCGCGCGATTGATGCACCGCACCACGCGCAAATTGAGCCTGACCGCCGCCGGCACCGAGATGCTGCCCCGCTGCCGACAGATGCTCGATTTGTCCGCCGACATGCAAGCGGCGGTCAGCGAACCGGACGACGCGCCGCGCGGCCTGCTGCGGATCAGCGTCAGCACCTCATTTGGCCAGGCGCAACTGGCGGACGCGATGGCCGCTTACGTCAAGCGCTACCCCGGCGTCAGCATCGACCTGCAGATGCTTGACCGCACGGTGAACCTGGTCGACGAACGCATCGACCTGGCGATTCGTACCAGCAATGACCTGGACCCGAACCTCATCGCCCGGCGGTTGACCGTCTGCCGCTCGGTGATTTGCGCCACCCCCGCCTACCTGCTGGAGCACCCGGCGCCGCTTCGGGTGGAGGACCTGTCGCGCCACAACTGCCTGACCCATTCCTATTTCGGCAAAAGCCTCTGGCATTTCGAGGAGGACGGTGAGCCGGTATCCGTGCCGGTGCAGGGCAACCTTTGCGCCAACGAGGCCAGCACGCTGTTGCGCGTCACCCTTGCCGGAGCGGGGGTGGCGATGCTGCCGAGCTATCAGGCGGGTGTGCATATCCACAGCGGTGAGCTGATCCGCCTGCTGCCCCACGCCGAACCACGGCAGATGAACATCTACGCGGTGTATGCCTCACGCAAGCACATGCCGACGGCGCTGCGCAGCCTGCTGGATTTTCTGGTGCTCAGGTTTCCGCAGGAGCCGGCGTGGGATATCGGCCTGTAATCCCAATCCACGGTGGGAGCGGGCTTGCTCCGGGCGGCGTTCCGACGAAAGCGGAGCGCCAGTCGAAATCGATGTGGCTGAGCCACCGCCTTCGCGAGCAAGCCCGCTCCCACAGGGGTTTATCAGCGTGCTGAATGTCGGGGTACATACGCCGGCCGCGCAACTGGCAACTCACCCACGCTGACCTATGCTGAAAGATATACCCAAGGGTATTCGTTCAGAGGTCAACGCCATGAACATCAAAACAAGAAGATACCTCGCTATTTTCATCACCTGCGCGGCGACGCTGGCGCTGTACGGCACTGCCGCCTGGCGCGTCGAGCAGTTGCGCAACCTGCCCCGTGAATTCGCGAGCTGTAACTTCGAGCGCTGTATCCCGCACAACGCGACCCTCAACGCCCTTCGGTGACGAAGGGGATCAGGCCTCGTTGTCCTGATCGGCCTTCAACCGGTCACGGAATGCCTTGGGTGAAATGCCCACCCGGCGCCGGAACAGGCGTGTGAAGTTGGTCGGATCGGAAAACCCCAACACGTCAGACATTTCGTAAATGGTCATGCTGGTGTAGGTCAGCAACCGCTTGGCCTCCAGCAATTGCCGCTCATGCATGATCTGCAATGCCGGTTGCCCCGCCAGTTCACGGCACGTGCCGTTGAGGTGCGACACGGAAATCCCCAGCCGATGCGCCAGGTCCTCAACCTTGACGTGCTGGCGGTAAGTCTCTTCCACCAATTGAATAAAACCGTTGAGGTATTCCCGGGCCCGTTGCGGACGCTGATGGGCGGCGCGGCGCGACATCACCTGACGACTGACCCAGACCATAATCACGCTGACCAGCGAATGCATGAGCATTTCGCGTGCGGGCTGGTGACCGGTGTATTCGTTTTGCAGCGCGCAAAACAGGCTGTTGAGGTATTCGCTGTCCTGGCCCGACGGGTAACTTTCAGCCTGGGCCAGTGCGCTCACCGAATGGCCCAGCTGCGCTTGAAGATGGGCGACCAGCGGCGCGGCGAGGGTCACGACGAACCCTTCGACGTCCTCGGAAAAACGATAGCCGTGCACCGATAACGGCGGCAGCACCAGCATCGTCGGCTCGGTCATTTGCGTGCCTTTACCTTCGATTTCAAGCTCTGCCTGACCTTTGAAAACGAAGAGTAACTGGCACAAATCGGCGTGGCGGTGGGGTTTGATTTCCCATTGGTGTTCGCGGCTGCGCTTGGAAATGGTTTCACAGTGCAGCAAGTCGGGGGTCGGCCAGTCCAGGCTTTCACCGTAGAGCTTGAACACCGGAATAGAAGGCAGGTCAGGCTTGTTCATCACTTCAATCCAGGCCTCGGGGTTGCGGGCGATAATCGCACCGATTGGCAGAATGTACAGGTATCGGCTCAGTTTTCCCCTTCAATTGACAGACTCGCAAGTGAAAAATGCAAGCACTCGATCCATAAAAATAATTCCCCGACGCTGGTCGCGTGGAGCTTGCGAGCGATAAAAACAATGAAAATGCTGAAAACCCAAATCGCCATCATTGGCGCCGGTCCCTCCGGTCTACTGCTCGGCCAATTGCTGCACAACGCCGGGATCGACACCCTCCTTCTTGAACGCCAGACCCCGGACTATGTACTCGGCCGAATCCGTGCCGGTGTGCTTGAACAAGGCATGGTAGAGCTGCTGCGCCAGGCCGGCGTGGGTCGGCGCATGGACGCCGAAGGCTTGGTGCATGGCGGTTTCGAACTGGCCCTGGACGGGCGTCAGGTGCACATCGACTTACAAGCCCTGACCGACGGCAAAACCGTGATGATCTACGGTCAGACCGAAGTCACGCGAGACCTCATGGCCGCTCGTCGGGAGGCCGGCGCGCCGACGATTTATCAAGCGCGCAACGTCGTGCCCCACGGCATGAAAAGCGCAGAAACGTTCATCACCTTCGACAAGGACGGCGAGACCTGTCGCCTCGATTGCGACTACATCGCCGGGTGCGACGGTTTCCATGGCGTGGCGCGGCAGTCGATTCCTGCCGACTGCCTGAAGATTTTCGAGCGGGTCTACCCGTTCGGCTGGCTGGGCATTCTCGCCGACACACCACCGGTTCACGAAGAACTGGTCTACGCCCGCCACGAGCGCGGCTTTGCCCTGTGCAGCATGCGTTCGGCCACGCGCACGCGGTATTACCTTCAGGTGCCGGCGGATGAAAACGTTGAGGATTGGCCTGATCAGCGCTTCTGGGATGAACTCAAATCGCGCCTGCCCACCGCGTTGGCCGAGTCGCTGGTCACCGGCCCGTCCATCGAAAAAAGCATCGCGCCGTTGCGCAGTTTTGTGGTGGAACCGATGCAATACGGGCGAATGTTCCTGGTCGGCGACGCCGCGCACATCGTCCCGCCCACTGGCGCCAAGGGCCTGAACCTGGCCGCCAGCGACGTCAGCACCTTGTTCAATATCCTGCTGAAGGTGTACCGCGAAGAACGCCGGGATTTGCTGGAGAAATACTCCGAAATCTGCCTGCGTCGGGTGTGGAAAGCCGAGCGTTTTTCCTGGTGGATGACCTCGATGCTGCATCGTTTTGACGATCACGATGCGTTCAGCCAGCGCATCAGCGAGTCGGAGCTGAACTACTTCGTCCACTCCGAGGCGGGTCGAAAAACCATTGCAGAAAATTACGTCGGGCTTCCATACGAGGCTATCGAATAGCTTGCTATCGACTTACACTGGCGAGCATTCCCGCTCGCCTTGCTCCGTGCGGGTCAATCACTGCCCGCAGGTTTACCGTGACCAATCTCAACCAGCCTGAAACGCCCAAACCAGCCATTCGCAGCGTGTTGATCGCCCTGATGCTGGCGATCTTTCTCGGCGCGCTGGACCAGACCATCGTGGCCGTATCGATGCCGGCCATTTCCGCTCAGTTCAAGGACGTCAACCTGTTGGCCTGGGTGATTTCCGGCTACATGGTGGCGATGACCGTGGCGGTGCCGATCTACGGCAAACTCGGCGACTTGTACGGGCGCCGCAAGTTGATGCTGTTCGGCATGGGCCTGTTTACCCTGGCCTCGCTGTTTTGCGGCATGGCCCAGAGCATGGAGCAACTGGTGCTGGCGCGGATCATCCAGGGCATCGGCGCGGGCGGGATGATTTCGGTGAGCCAGGCGATCATCGGCGACATCGTGCCGCCCCGCGAACGCGGTCGTTACCAGGGTTATTTCAGCAGCATGTACGCCGTGGCCAGCGTCGCCGGCCCGGTGCTCGGCGGCTACATGACCGAATACCTGTCCTGGCGCTGGGTGTTTTTGATCAACCTGCCGTTGGGCCTCGGTGCCTGGCTGGTGGCCAATCGCACCTTGGTGGGGTTGCCGATACCGCAACGCAAACCGGTCATCGATTACCTCGGCACCGTGTTGATGATCATCGGGCTGACCGCCTTGCTGCTGGGCATCACTCAGGTTGGCCAGGGTCATTCGTGGCGCAGCACCGAAGTGCTGGGGCTGTTGGCGTGTGCGGTGGTGGTGCTGGCGTTGTTCGTCTGGCATGAACGTCGGGCGCGGGAGCCGTTGCTGCCGATGCACTTATTCGCCAACCGCGCCGCGATCCTGTGCTGGTGCACGATTTTCTTCACCAGTTTTCAGGCCATTTCGCTGATTGTGCTGATGCCGCTGCGCTTTCAGAGCGTCACCGGCGCCGGGGCCGACAGTGCCGCGCTGCATCTGTTGCCGCTGGCCATGGGTTTGCCGATTGGCGCTTACTTTGCCGGACGCCGGACTTCAGTCACCGGCCGCTACAAACCGATGATCCTGACCGGTGCCTTGCTGATGCCGGTTTCGATTCTCGGCATGGCGTTCAGCCCGCCCCAGGCGATGCTGCTCAGCAGCCTGTTCATGCTGTTCAGCGGGATCGCCAGCGGCATGCAGTTCCCGACGTCGTTGGTCGGGACGCAGAACTCGGTGGAACAACGCGACATCGGCGTGGCCACCAGCACCACCAACCTGTTTCGCTCGCTGGGCGGCGCGGTGGGTGTGGCGCTGATGTCGGCGTTGCTGCTGGCGTTGTTGCAGCATTCAAGTTTTGCCCATCTGGCCGGGTCGTCGATGATTGCCGAGGGCAGTTCCGGCAATGTGTTGCTGGACGGTTTGAACGCGGCGCCGGGGGATGCGCAAAACGCCCTGCGCGCGGAGCTGCTGCTGACGTTCCGGGATTTGCTGATGGTCAGCGCGGCGGTGTCGTTGCTGGGGCTGGCGGCGGCGATTGCGATGCCCAATCGAGTGTTGCGTGGGCGTGAGGACAAGGTTCGGTAGAAAAACCGAGTCGCCTGCATTCGTCGGATCGCCTTTCCGGCACCGCAGATTCAAGGGCTGTAATACCCGACCGCCACCAGAAAGTGCCCGACCTTTTTCAGGTAGGCATGCTTCTTCTCGACCTTTTCGGTCACCGGGTTTTTCCAGCTGTATTCGTATTCGCCGTAATCCTGCTTGGCAATCAACGCCAGGATCGGCTCGCCCACCGGTTTGCCATCCGGGTCCTTGATCTTGCTGAAGTCGGTATTGATCAGCCGCAGGTTGGTACCGTGGGCGACGTAACGCTGGGTGTCCAGGTCGACCACGAACACATACAGGTCATCCTGCAAATAACCGCCCTTGAGCGAATTGATGGCTGTCAGCGTGCCCTTCTCGTCCTTGGCCAGATCCGTCGCGGCTTTGTTCAGCAAGGCCATGGCCTGTTCCGCCGACGCCCGTGGCAGGTAATAGCCCACCGCCAGAATCCGCTGCCCGACACGCTGATAGAAGACATGCTTGCGCTCGACTTTGCCGTCGGCCCAATTCTGCCAGCGGTAATCGGCCTGTTGAATGCCGTTGCCTTCCGGCACTTTCAAAGCATCCTTGAACGCTTTTTGCAAATCCGGCCCCAGGGTTTCGGTGACATCCCGGCCGATCAGCGCTGAAGACGGGCCGCCGCTGGCGAGCATCACGCCTTTGGTGTCGACCACGAACACGTAACGATCCTTGTCGACAAACTCGCCCTGACGACTGAACGCCGCGAAGGCCTTGTCGCCATTGTCGTGGTAGTAGGCCAAGGCTTTTTCCAGCAGCGCCTTGGCCGCCTCGCTGTCATCCTTTTGCGCCGTGGCCGCATGAGCCTGCCCCATGCACAGCAACAACACCCCGCCCAGCCAAGCCAGCTTGTACAAAACCCCCATCGCGCATCCCTCGTTCTTGTCGGTGTTTCAAGAGCGTAGACGGCTTGGCGATATGTACGAATATTCAGGAAGCCACAGACCATTGCGACAAATCATTGTTTTGTGGCGAGGGGGCTTGCCCCCGTTGGGTGGCGAAGACGCCAGAAAACCATTCACCGCAGTTCTTCAGTTAAATCGCGGTGCCTCGTTTACGACTGCTGCGCAGCCGAACGGGGGCAAGCCCCCTCGCCACAGGGTCCAGCAAACGGGCTATTGGGCTCGGGGGCGGATTTGCTGTTGCAGGTGCTGGATCTGCGCTTGCAGGGTGTTGATGTTGCGGGTGACGAGGCCGCGGAAGGCGTCGAATTCAGCGGTATTGGTGTTGCCTTGGGCGGCTGCCGGGCGGTTTTCCTGCTCGCTTTTGAGCACGATCATGTCTTGCTCAAGGCGCTCGATCGCGGCACTCGGGTTGCCTTGTTTCTTCAGCGCCGCAATATCGGCGCCGAGGCTCTTGAGCTGGGCGTCGAATTTAGTGCTGTCGTCCGGCGCACTTTTCAGCGCAGCCAGTTCGGTGCTCAAGGTTTTCACCTGCGCCTGCAACTGAGTATTGGCGCTCTGGTATTCAGTATTCTGCGCGGCGACTTGCGCCAGGCGTTTGTCCAGATCGGTGGTTTGTGCGGTCATCTGCGCCAGACGCTTGTCCAGGTCCGAGGTCTGACCGGCCACGCCTTGCTGTTGCTGGCTCTGGTCCTGAAGTTTGGTTTCCAGGTCTTTGATCTGCTGTTTCAGCGCTTCGCTGTCGCTGCTGACGTTGGACTGACTGGCGACCACCTTGCCGGAAATGTCCTGCAAGCGCCCTGCCGCTTCCTCGCTGATACGCGCGAAGCTTTCCTGGGTGGCGACCAGTTGCTGTTCCATCAGCGAAATCTGCTGAAAACTCCACCAGGCAAGGCCGGCGAAGGCAAAAAACAATGCGCCGACCAACGCCCACAACGGGCCGATGCTCGGGCTTTTGACCTTGACCACCGGCACCGGACGCGAATGCACGGTGGTGCGGGTGGTGGTCGGGAAATCGTCATCGTCGAGGCTGTCGGCACGCAGGCTCGGTACATCGTCGAAGTCGTCGTTGGCATCGTTACGCATGGACATTGAGTCAACCTTTGTGAAACGGTGATGGCTTTATGCGGCGAGTATAAACCTCACTGCCGCACCGATTGACCCTGATCCCTGGACTCGGTTCATTGCCGGCAGGCTGGCCGGCGGAACGTCAGCGAATATCCTGGGCTTTCCACCAGCCACAGAACTCGTCGAGCGCGGTCCAGAGACTGACCTTCGGATCGTAGTCCAGATAATGCCGTGCGCGGCTGATGTCCAAAGTGAAATCTTTGTTCATCACCTGCATGCCCAGGCGCAACAGCGTTGGCTCCGGCCGGCCCGGCCAGAGTTTGCACACGCCTTCGTTGAGCGCCGCGACGCTGTAGGCCAAGCCGTAGGAACGGTAACGCGTGACCTGTGGGACTTCCATCTTGCGCATCACGTAATTGACCACATCCCACAACGGCACCGGCGCGCCATTGCTGATGTTGTAGGCCTTGCCCAGCGCCGAGCCACTGGCCAGCAAACTGCTGAGCAAGGCTTCATTGAGGTTTTGCACGCTGGTGAAGTCGACCTTGTTCAGGCCGTTGCCGACAATGGCCAAGCGCCCTTTGCGCTGCATCTTCAGCAGTCGCGGGAAGATGCTCATGTCGCCAGCGCCCGTCACGAAGCGCGGGCGCAGGGCCAGGGTTTCCAGACCGAATTCCTGTGCGCCGAAGACCTTTTGCTCGGCAAGGAATTTGGTCGCGGCGTAATGATGCTTGAAGCGCTTGGGCACCTGCTCCTCGGTCAAGCCGAGGTGATCGCGGCCATCGAAGTAGATCGACGGCGACGACAGATGCACCAGCCGCCGAACGCGCTGCTTCAGACAGGCCTCGACCACGTTTTCGGTGACTTGCACGTTGCCTTGATGAAAGTCCTGATAGCGCCCCCACACACCGACCGCACCCGCGCAATGCACCACTGCTTCGACGTCGGCACACAGCTCGCGCGCCAGTTCCGGGTCGCTCAAGTCGCCTTGAATGAACTCGGCGCCACGGCGCACCAGATGTTCGACGCTTTCCGCCCGGCGACCGTTGACCCGCACGTCCAGGCCTTGCTCCAGGGCAAAACGCGCAAAGCGTCCGCCAATGAAGCCGCTTGCGCCGGTGACCAGAATTTTCATGTAGAGCTCCGATGTCTTTCGTTTTGCCTAATGCGTGAGTCTTGACGCTGCCCGTCAGTCCAACGGCACCAGCCATTGCTTCGACGAACGCACCAATTGATCGGTCAACAACCCCAGAAGCTGACCGCCATTGCGCCAATGATGCCAGTACAGCGGCACATCGATGGGCTTATCTGGCAAAAGCTCCACCAACACACCGCGCTCCAGTTGCTCGCGCACCTGCAATTCCGGCACCAGGCCCCAGCCGAGACCCGCCTCGGTCAGGCGGATGAAGCCTTCGGAGGATGGGCATAAATGGTGTTCGAAACCGCCGTCGACGCCGAGTGACGCCAGGTAGCGATGCTGCAGGAAATCGTCCGGGCCGAACACCAGTGCCGGGGTGTTCGACAATTGATCGGCGCGAACGCCTGCAGGGAAATGCCGCGTAATAAACGCTGGGCTGGCCAACGCCCGATAACGCATCGCGCCGAGCAACACGCTGCGCGCGCCGGCCACCGGGCGTTCGCTGGCGCACACACACGCCGCCACTTCGCCGGCGCGCATGCGTTTGAGGCCAACGGTTTGGTCTTCGACCACCAGATCCAGCAGCAGATGCTGCTCGGCGCAAAAATCCCCGACGGCCCCGGCCCACCAGGTGGCGAGGCTGTCGGCATTGAGGGCGATGCGCAGGCGTTCGGGCAGGCCTTCTTCGTCCAGCGCCGGCACCAGGGTTTGCAAGTCGCGTTCGAGCAAGCGCACCTGTTGCACATGGTTGAGCAAGCGGCGGCCGATTTCCGTGGGCGCCGGTGGCGTGACTCGCACCAACACCGGCTGGCCGACCCGTGCCTCCAGCAGTTTGATGCGCTGGGAAATCGCCGATTGCGACAAACCCAATACCTGCGCGGCGCGTTCGAACCCGGCTTGTTCGACCACGGCGGCCAAAGCGGACAGCAATTTATAGTCGAACATCAGTTTTCCTAATGAGCGATCAGCATGATTGGTTTTTCTTATACAGGTTAGCAGCGGAGAATGCCCGACAAGCACCCAAGCACTTTGATCAAGGAACACCGACATGGCTGGCGAAACGTCATTGGCAACCCTGCTGCGCAGCATGAGCCCGCAGCTCAACCCTGGCGAGTACGTGTTCTGCACCCTGCGCGACGGCACGCTGCCGGCAGGCCTGGAGATCGTCGGCAGCTTTCGCGAGCAGGAAGGCTTGACGGTGATTCTCGAACGGTCCCACGCCGAACAGGCGGGTTTCAACTTTGACTACGTCGCTGCGTGGATCACCTTGAACGTACATTCGGCCCTGGAAGCCGTCGGCCTGACCGCCGCTTTCGCCAGCGCCCTGGGCAAGGCCGGCATCAGTTGCAACGTGATCGCCGGTTACTACCACGATCATTTATTCGTCGGTCAGGCCGATGCTGATCGCGCCATGCAGGTGTTGCGGGATCTGGCAGCCAACGCGGAGTAGAACGTCATGTGGCAAAGCTATGTAAACGGCCTGTTGGTGGCTGCCGGGCTGATCATGGCGATCGGGACTCAGAATGCCTTTGTGCTGGCGCAAAGTCTGCGCCGTGAACATCACCTGCCGGTGGCGGCGCTATGCGTCGTTTGCGATGCGCTGCTGGTCGCCGCGGGTGTGTTCGGTCTGGCAACGGTGCTCGCGCACAATCCGACCCTGCTGGCGGTGGCGCGTTGGGGCGGCGCAGTGTTCCTGATTTGGTACGGCAGCCAGGCGTTGCGCCGGGCGTTCTCGAAACAGGGTTTGCACCAAGGCGAAAATCAGACCGTGCGCTCGCTGCGGGCAGTGATGCTCAGTGCTTTGGCGGTGACACTGCTCAACCCCCACGTTTACCTGGATACCGTGTTGCTGATCGGCTCCCTCGGCGCGCAACAAACCGAACCGGGCGCCTATGTGGTGGGCGCGGCGAGTGCTTCTTTATTGTGGTTCTTTACGTTAGCGCTGGGCGCGGCATGGCTGGCGCCGTGGCTGGCGCGACCGAGTACCTGGCGGATTCTCGACCTGCTGGTGGCGGTGATGATGTTCACCGTAGCGATTCAACTAATCACCTCGGCCTGATTATTCCAAAAGGCTCTGGAACCTCTATTCCACACAGTTGTTGCGTGGTTATGCCGCACCCCCGGTGCTATGATCCGGTTCGATGCGCCGCAAAGAGTACAAACTCCCCGGCGCTTGTCTGGCCGCCCGTGATCGGCCTTGCGCTCACCGCAACTGACCTGATTAGGAGAATCATCATGGCTTTCGAATTGCCGCCGCTGCCCTACGCACACGATGCCCTGCAGCCGCACATTTCCAAGGAAACTCTGGAATACCACCACGACAAGCACCACAACACCTACGTCGTGAACCTGAACAACCTGGTGCCAGGCACCGAGTTCGAAGGCAAGACCCTGGAAGAAATCGTCAAATCTTCTTCGGGCGGCATCTTCAACAACGCCGCTCAGGTCTGGACCGATGAAGTCGTAGTCCGCGAGCCGGGCCATCGACTATTAGGTAAGCCATTCCCCAATCAGAGCGAAG
>NZ_JBNNWE010000071.1:0-30548 GCF_050280905.1 Pseudomonas sp. NPDC086278 | reverse complement strand
CCCTCGTCATCCATCGCGACGCCGATCAGTTTGATGCCGAGCATGCGCGCAACACTGATCAACCCCGGATAGGTCAGATGCTCCGTGACCACCGTGTCGCCGGCCTTCAGCAACCCCATCAAGGCACACAGCAAACCGTGTTGGCCGCCGTTGACGCAGACGATCTGCTCAGCGTCCGGGACAAACGCCTGATGGCGCAGCCAGTGCGCGCCCGCCGCACGATGGCGCTGCAATCCGGTGTCGGCGGTGTAGCCGCTGATGTGCTGCAACGCCTGCGGATCGAGGGCCAGCGCTTGCAAGCTTTGACTCAAGAACAGCGCCTCCTGCCCCGGAATCGGCTGGTTACGGCTCATGTCGAAAAACGCCTGCGGCTCATCGCTGACATTGCGAAAGCCGCCGTCTCGCGGGCGTTCCATCCCGCGCTGACGCACATAAGTGCCGTCTCCTACGCGAGCAACGACCAAACCCACACGCTCAAGCTCGCCGTAAGCGCGGCTGATGGTGCCGATGGTCACGCCCAGGCTGTCGGCCAACAATCGATGCGGCGGCAACTTGCTGCCTGCTTCGATCAATCCTTCGTCGATGCCCTTTTCCACGGCGTCGGCCAGGCGCTTGTACTTCACCCCCAATCCATGGGCGAGACCGTCGCGCAGGATTGACACCATGGCAATACTTGTTTTGACAGTCATTGAAGCCCCGAATAGCGTGCTTGAAACAGGTGCAATCAGGGATAGACCTTTTGCAGATGAAGGTCAATTGCGCCGATAACAGGAGCTTGATCATGTCCACTGCCGTTACCGCGCCATCGATGACCGCAAAACCCTGGCTGGCCGCAGCGGTCACCAGCCTGCTGTTCCTGATCGTATGCCTGAGTTGGGGCACGACGTGGCTGGGGATAAAAATCGCCGTTGAAAGCGTGCCGCCGCTGACAGCCGCCGGGTTGCGATTCCTGATCGCCTTTCCGTTGTTTCTCGGCTTTGCCCTGCTGCGCCGCGAACCGCTGTGGTTTCCCAAAGAGAGCCGCTGGTTTTTCGTGTTCGTCACGCTGTCGTACTTCAGCCTGCCGTATTACTTGCTCAACTACGGCGAGATGCACGTGTCATCGGGTCTGACCGCGCTGCTGTTCAGCTGCATGCCGGTGTTCATCCTGCTGTTTTCCGCGTGGTTCCTGCGGGAGAAAATCTACCCGTCGCAAGTGCTCGGTATCGCCATCGGTTTTGGCAGTCTGTTCATGATCATCCGCAGTCAGGGACTGCATCTGGACCATGCCGAACTGTTCGGGGTGCTGGCGATTCTCTGCGCGGCGGTGATGCATGCGCTGTGTTACGTGGTGACCAAAAAACACGGCACGGCGATCAGCGTGATTACCTACAACACACTGCCAATCGGCATCGCCGGGCTGATGCTGTTCGTCGTGGGTTTGAACCTCGAAGCGCCGGTGTTTGCCGCGATCAGCCTGCGCTCATGGGGCGCCCTGCTCTACCTCGGGCTGGTGGCTTCGGTAGGCGGATTCATTGTGTATTTCCTGCTGCTCAAGCGGCTGAGCCCGATCATTTTGTCGTTCGTGTTCATCATTTTCCCGGTGTTCGCGGTGGTGATCGGCGCGTGGTACGAGGGGCAAACCTTGTCCCGGGAGCTGATGATGTACTCGGCGATTTTGTTGACCGGTTTTGCGATCACCAAATTGCCCGTGGAAAAATGGTTGAAAGCCTGAACAAACAGGGCTGGCTGGCGATGGCGTCTTTTTGATCGCCATCGCCAGCAACCGTGCTGCCACAGGTTTTATTCAGATGACGAACAGGTCCATGAACCGGTTGACCGGGGTTGCTTCAAGCGCTGCCTGATCCTTGCACAACTCAAAAATCTCCGCGCTGCGCTGGGCGGTAAAGCGCGTCGCCAGGTTGGCTTTGAACTTGTCTTCCAGCAACGGAATGCCATCGGTGCGGCGACGGCGATGGCCGATCGGGTACTCGACCACTACGTTCTCGGTGCTGGAACCATCCTTGAAAAACACCTGGATCGCGTTGGCGATAGAGCGTTTGTCGGCCTCCAGATACTCGCGGGTGAAGCGCGGGTCTTCGACGATGACCATTTTCTCGCGCAGCACGTCGATGACCGGGTGCGCGGCGTGGAAGTCGTCTTCGTATTGCTCGGCCACCAGATTGCCGAAAGCCAGCGGCACGGCCGCCATGTATTGAATGCAGTGGTCGCGGTCGGCTGCATTCGCCAGCGGGCCGACCTTGGAAATAATGCGGATCGCTGACTCATGGGTAGTGATGACGATTTTTTCGATTTCGTGCAGGCGATTCCTGACTTGCGGGTGCAAGGTGACAGCGGCTTCGCAAGCAGTCTGTGCGTGAAACTCCGCAGGAAAACTGACCTTGAACAGCACGTTCTCCATCACGTAGCTGCCGTACTGGCGGGAGAAGCTGAACGTGCGTTTGTCGTCCGGTTTCAGCGCCAGATCGTTATTGGTGTGGCTGAACAGCACGTCGTAGAAGCCCCACTGCTTGGCCGTCAGTACGCCGGGAATGCCCATCTCGCCGCGCAGCGCAATGTCCGCCAGACGCACGCCTCGGCTGGAGGCATCGCCGGCGGCCCAGGATTTACGCGACCCGGCGTTCGGCGCATGCCGGTAAGTGCGCAACGCCTGGCCGTCGGCGAACGCGTGGGACAACGCTGACAACAACTGCTCGCGATTGGCGCCCATGAGCTTGGCGGTAACAGCGGTCGAGGCGACTTTCACCAGGATGACGTGATCCAGGCCTACGCGGTTGAAGGAGTTTTCCAGGGCGATCACGCCTTGAATCTCGTGGGCCATGATCATCGCTTCAAGCACGGCGCGGATGGTCAACGGGGCGTCACCATTGGCCACGCGTTTTTGCGACAGGTGATCGGCCACCGCGAGAATGCCGCCGAGGTTATCGGACGGATGGCCCCATTCGGCGGCGAGCCAGGTGTCGTTGTAATCGAGCCAGCGCACGATGCAGCCGATGTCCCATGCAGCCTTGACCGGATCGAGCCGAAATCGGGTTCCGGGGACGCGGGCACCGAACGGCACGACGGTGCCTTCGACAATCGGGCCAAGGTGTTTGGTGCATTCGGGAAAGCGCAGGGCCAGCAGGCCGCAGCCGAGGGTATCCATCAGGCAGTTGCGGGCGGTGTCGAGGGCTTCAGTGGACTCGATGTTGAAATTGAGGACGTAGTCAGCGATGTCTTGCAGGACCGTGTCGTAGTCGGGGCGGTTGTTCAGGTCGACGTTGGCGCTCATGTTCGATTCACTCTTGAAGTGGTTCGTTGATGGGACCTCGGTTCAGGTTTTTTCTCGGTGGCTTACTGCTTTCTTATTTTGAAATGCGGCCAACTGTGGGAGCGGCGCTCCGTCTTCGCGAGCAAGTCGCACCGTCGCTCCCACAGGGTTTTGTCTTTATCTCTGGGGTTCAGGTTAGAAAGCGTCGCCCGGCACGCGCACGAAGCCTTCCATCAACACCCGCGCACTGCGGCTCATGATGGCTTTTTTAACGATCCACTCACCGTTCACCTCGCTGGCCTCGGCACCGACCCGCAAGGTGCCGGACGGATGGCCGAAGCGCACGGCATTGCGCTCAATGCCGCCCGCCGCCAGGTTGACCAGGGTGCCGGAAATCGCCGCCGCCGTGCCAATCGCCACCGCCGCCGTGCCCATCATTGCGTGGTGCAATTTGCCCATCGACAGCGCCCGCACCAGCAGGTCGACATCCCCCGCGGCAATCGCTTTGCCGCTGGATGCGACGTAGTCCGCAGGTTTGGCGACGAACGCCACTTTCGGCGTGTGCTGACGCTTGGCCGCTTCGTCGAGGTTCGAAATCAGCCCCATGCGCAACGCGCCGTAAGCGCGAATGGTTTCAAACATCGCCAAGGCTTTCGGGTCGCCGTTGATCGCGCCTTGCAACTCAGTGCCGGTGTAGCCGATGTCTGCGGCGTTAACGAAAATCGTCGGGATACCGGCGTTGATCAGCGTCGCCTTGAAGGTGCCGACGCCGGGGACTTCGAGGTCGTCCACCAGGTTGCCGGTGGGGAACATCGACCCGCCGCCACCCTCTTCTTCCGCCGCAGGGTCCATGAATTCGACTTGCACTTCGGCGGCCGGGAAGGTCACGCCGTCGAGTTCGAAATCACCGGTTTCCTGCACTTCACCATTGGTGATCGGGACATGGGCGATGATGGTTTTGCCGATGTTGGCCTGCCACACGCGAACCACGGCGACGCCGTTGTGTGGAATGCGGCTGGCGTCCACCAGACCGTTGCTGATGGCGAACGAACCGACCGCCGCCGACAGGTTGCCGCAGTTACCGCTCCAGTCGACGAAAGGCTTGTCGATGGAGACCTGACCGAACAGGTAATCGACGTCGTGATCAGCCTTGATGCTTTTCGACAGGATCACGGTTTTGCTGGTGCTGGAAGTCGCGCCGCCCATGCCGTCGATTTGCTTGTCATACGGGTCCGGGCTGCCGATCACGCGCAGCAACAAGGCATCGCGGGCCGGGCCGGGAACCTGTGCCGCTTCGGGCAAATCCTGCAGGCTGAAGAACACGCCTTTGCTGGTGCCGCCGCGCATATAGGTGGCGGCGATTTTAATCTGGGGTGCGTGAGCCATGGTGCTCCTCCATCGCGAGCAAGGGACTTGAGCCCCTTGCTCGCACGTGGTGATTTAAACGGCGACCGCCGATTCCAGGAAGTCCTGGGCAAAGCGTTGCAACACGCCGCCGGCCTCGTAGATCGACACTTCTTCGGCGGTGTCGAGGCGGCAAGTGACTGGCACTTCGACCCGTTCGCCGTTGAGGCGGTTGATCACCAGCGTCAGCTGCGCACGCGGGGTGCGGTCGCCGATCACGTCGTAGGTTTCGCTGCCATCAATGGCCAGCGTGTGGCGATCAGTGCCCGGCAGGAACTCCAGCGGCAATACGCCCATGCCCACCAGGTTGGTGCGGTGAATGCGCTCGAAACCTTCGGCGGCAATCGCTTCGACACCGGCCAGACGCACGCCCTTCGCCGCCCAGTCACGGGACGAACCCTGACCGTAATCGGCGCCGGCAATGATGATCAGCGGCTGCTTGCGTTCCATGTAGGTTTCGATGGCTTCCCACATGCGCATGACCTGGCCTTCCGGCTCGACCCGCGCCAGTGAACCCTGCTTGACCTTGCCGTTTTCCCGGACCATTTCGTTGAACAGTTTCGGGTTGGCGAAGGTCGCGCGTTGTGCGGTCAGATGGTCGCCCCGATGAGTTGCGTAAGAGTTGAAGTCCTCTTCCGGCAAGCCCATTTTCGCCAGGTATTCGCCGGCGGCGCTGTCGAGCATGATCGCGTTCGACGGCGACAGGTGATCGGTGGTGATGTTGTCCGGCAGCACCGCCAGCGGGCGCATGCCCTTGAGCGGACGCGCGCCGGCCAGCGCGCCTTCCCAGTACGGCGGGCGGCGGATGTAGGTGCTCATCTCGCGCCAGTCGTACAGCGGCGTGACTTTCGGGCCGGTGTCTTCATGGATAGCGAACATCGGGATGTAGACCTGACGGAACTGCTCCGGTTTGACCGACGCCTTGACCACCGCGTCGATTTCTTCGTCGCTCGGCCAGATGTCTTTCAGGCGGATTTCCTTGCCGTTCGCGTCGAGGCCCAGCACGTCTTTTTCGATGTCGAATCGGATGGTCCCGGCGATGGCGTAAGCGACCACCAAGGGCGGCGATGCGAGGAACGCGTTCTTGGCGTACGGGTGAATCCGGCCGTCGAAGTTGCGGTTGCCGGAGAGTACGGCGGTCGCGTACAGATCGCGGTCGATGATCTCTTGCTGGATCGCCGGGTCGAGGGCACCGGACATGCCGTTGCAGGTGGTGCACGCGAACGCCACCACGCCGAAACCGAGCTGTTCCAGTTCGTCGGTCAGGCCCGCTTCATCAAGGTACAGCGCCACGGTTTTCGAACCCGGCGCCAGCGATGATTTGACCCACGGCTTGCGCGTCAGCCCAAGCTTGTTGGCATTGCGCGCCAGCAGGCCGGCGGCGATGACGTTGCGCGGGTTGCTGGTGTTGGTGCAACTGGTGATGGCGGCGATGATCACCGCGCCGTCCGGCATCTGGCCCGGCACGTCGTCCCACTGGCCGGAGATGCCTTGCGCGGCGAGGTCCGAGGTCGCGACGCGAGCGTGCGGGTTGCTCGGCCCGGCCATGTTGCGCACTACCGAAGACAGGTTGAAGGTCAAGCCGCGCTCGTATTGCGCGCCCTTCAGGCTGTCGGCCCACAGGCCGGTGGTCTTGGCGTAGTTCTCGACCAACTGCACCTGCTCGTCTTCACGGCCGGTGAGCTTGAGGTAGTCGATGGTTTGCTGGTCGATGTAGAACATCGCGGCCGTGGCGCCGTATTCCGGGGCCATGTTGGAGATGGTCGCGCGGTCGCCGAGGGTCAGCGCGGAAGCGCCTTCACCGAAGAATTCCAGCCACGCGCCAACGACTTTTTGCTTGCGCAGGAACTCGGTCAGCGCCAGCACCATGTCGGTGGCGGTGATGCCCGGTTGCAGCTTGCCGGTCAGTTCAACGCCAACGCTTTCCGGCAGGCGCATCCAAGAGGCGCGGCCGAGCATCACGCTTTCCGCTTCCAGACCGCCCACGCCAATCGCGATCACGCCCAGCGCATCGACGTGCGGGGTATGGCTGTCGGTGCCGACGCAAGTGTCGGGGAACGCGACGCCATCACGCACCTGGATCACCGGAGACATTTTTTCCAGGTTGATCTGGTGCATGATCCCGTTGCCCGGCGGAATCACATCGACGTTCTTGAAGGCTTTTTTAGTCCAGTTGATGAAGTGGAAACGGTCTTCGTTGCGACGGTCTTCGATGGCGCGGTTCTTCTCGAACGCCTCCGGATCGAAGCCACCGCGCTCGACGGCCAGCGAGTGGTCGACGATCAATTGCGTAGGCACCACCGGGTTCACTTGCGCCGGGTCACCACCCTGCAAGGCGATGGCGTCACGCAGGCCGGCGAGGTCGACCAGCGCGGTCTGGCCGAGAATGTCGTGGCACACCACGCGAGCCGGAAACCACGGGAAATCGAGGTCGCGTTTGCGCTCGATGAACTGCTTCAGGGATTCGGTGAGCGTGGCCGGGTCGCAGCGACGCACCAGGTTTTCCGCGAGCACGCGGGAGGTGTACGGCAGGGTGTCGTAGGCGCCAGGCTGAATGGCTTCGACCGCCGCACGGACGTCGAAGTAATCCAGATGGCTGCCGGGCAGCGGTTTACGGAATTCAGTGTTCATCGGTCAGGACTCGGTCACGGTAGTTGCAAAAGGCGGGGCCTGGCACAGACCTGAAATCAACACACTCCACTGTGGGAGCGAGCTTGCTCGCGATGGCTGAGTCACATCCGACATTGATGTTGGATGGCCCACCGCTATCGCGAGCAAGCTCGCTCCCACAGGGATCTGCGTTTATTCAGATCCCGTACCGGCGCCCTTTCCCATTCAGCGTTGTTCGATTGGCACGAACTTGCGCTGTTCGACGCCGATGTACTCGGCGCTCGGGCGGATGATGCGGTTGTTGGCACGTTGTTCGAACACATGCGCCGCCCAGCCGGTCAGGCGCGAGCAGACGAAAATCGGTGTGAACAATTTGGTCGGGATCCCCATGAAGTGGTACGTCGACGCGTGGTAGAAGTCGGCGTTCGGGAACAGTTTCTTCTGTTCCCACATGGTCTTGTCGATGGCTTCCGAGACCGGAAACAACACGGTGTCGCCGACTTCTTCAGCGAGTTTTTTCGACCAGCCCTTGATCACCTCGTTGCGCGGATCGCTGTCCTTATAGATCGCGTGCCCGAAGCCCATGATCTTGTCCTTGCGCTCGAGCATGCCGAGGGTGCCCTTGATCGCCTCTTCCGGCGATTTGAAGCGCTCGATCATTTCCATCGCCGCTTCGTTGGCGCCACCGTGCAGCGGGCCACGCAGGGAACCGATGGCCGCAGTGATGCAAGAGAACATGTCCGATAGCGTCGAGGCGCAAACACGGGCGGTAAATGTCGAGGCGTTGAACTCGTGTTCCGCGTAGAGGATCAGCGAAACGTTCATCACTTTGACGTGCAATTCGCTCGGCTTCTTGTCGTGCAGCAAATGCAGGAAATGGCCGCCGATGGATCGCTCGTCGCTCACGCAACTGATGCGTTTGCCGTCGTGGCTGAAGCGATACCAGTAGCACATGATCGCCGGGAACGCGGCCAGCAGGCGGTCGGTCACGTCGTGCTGCCGGGAGAAGTCTTGCTCCGGCTCGATGTTGCCCAGGAACGAGCAACCGGTGCGCATCACGTCCATCGGGTGAGCGTCGGCGGGAATGCGTTCCAGCACTTCTTTCAGCGCTTGCGGCAGGTCGCGCAGCTTGCTCAGCTTGCTCTCGTAAGCGGCGAGTTGGGCCTTGGTCGGCAGTTCGCCGTACAGCAGCAGGTACGCCACTTCTTCGAATTGCGCGTCAGCCGCCAGTTCGCGAACGTCATAGCCGCGATAGGTCAGGCCTGCGCCCGACTGCCCGACGGTGGACAATGCGGTTTGCCCGGCCACTTGGCCACGGAGCCCGGCGCCACTGAGTACTTTTGCTTCGGCCATTGCTGTCTCCAATCTTGAAATTTTTAGGGAATCGGCAAGTTGTGATTCATCAGGTTATTCGGGTGATGCCGAAAAAATCGCAGCCTCGTTGCAGTCGCCAGCTCCTACAGGGGAACAGTGAACACTGCAGGAGCTGGCGAAAGCCGCGATCTTTTGATCTTTACTTCTTCGCCGCAAACAACGCATCGAGCTTCTGCTCGAAGGTGTGGTAGTCGATGCGATCGTAAAGCTCCATGCGCGTCTGCATGGTGTCGATGACGTTCTGTTGCGTGCCGTCGCGGCGGATGGCGGTGTAGACGTTTTCCGCGGCTTTGTTCATCGCGCGAAATGCCGACAACGGGTAAAGCACCAGCGACACGTCCGCCCCCGCAAGCTGCTCGGTGGTGTACAGCGGCGTCGAGCCGAATTCGGTGATGTTGGCCAGGATCGGCGCTTTCACGCGGCTGGCGAACAGTTTGTACATCTCAAGTTCGGTGATCGCTTCCGGGAAAATCATGTCGGCGCCGGCTTCGATGCACGCCTCGGCGCGCTCCAGTGCCGACTCCAGGCCTTCAACCGCCAAGGCGTCGGTGCGCGCCATGATCACGAAGCTGTCATCGGTGCGGGCATCGACGGCGGCTTTGATGCGGTCGACCATTTCCTGCAGCGAGACGATCTCTTTGTTGGGACGGTGGCCGCAACGCTTGGCGCCGACCTGGTCTTCGATATGAATCGCCGCCGCGCCGAACTTGATCATCGATTTGACGGTGCGCGCGACGTTGAACGCCGAGGAACCGAAACCGGTGTCCACGTCCACCAGCAGCGGCAAGTCGCAAACGTCGGTGATGCGCCGCACGTCGGTCAGCACGTCGTCCAGGCCGGTGATGCCCAGGTCCGGCACGCCGAGGGAGCCGGCAGCCACCCCGCCACCCGACAGGTAAATCGCCTTGAAACCGGCGCGCTTGGCCAGCAGCGCGTGGTTGGCGTTGATCGCGCCGACCACTTGCAATGGATGCTCGCTGGCGACCGCATCGCGGAAACGCTGGCCTGGAGTGCTCTTGTTGGAACTCATGACTCACCTCGTTCAGTGGCTGTCGGGTTAGCGCCGTCCTGATAATGACGGGCGATATTGCGTTTGGAGGCGCCGATGTGGCGGCGCATCAACAACTCGGCCAGCTCACCGTCACGGTCGGCGATGGCGTCGAGAATTCGGTGGTGCTCGGCGAAGGCCTGACGCGGGCGATTGGGCATGGTGGAAAACTGGATGCGGTACATGCGCACCAATTGATACAGCTCGCCGCAAAGCATTTGCGTCAGGGTGCGGTTGCCGCTGCCCTGGATGATTCGGTAGTGGAAGTCGAAATCGCCTTCCTGCTGGTAGTAGCCGACACCGGCCTGAAACGCCGCATCGCGCTCGTGGGTTTCGAGGACGCGGCGCAACTCGTCGATTTCTTCGACGGTCATGCGCTCGGCAGCCAGGCGACAGGCCATGCCTTCGAGGGATTCGCGGATTTCGTAGAGTTCCAGCAACTCGGCGTGGCTCAGGGAAACCACCCGTGCGCCGACGTGCGGCACCCGCACCAGCAGCCGCTGGCCTTCCAGGCGGTGGATCGCTTCCCGTAGCGGACCACGGCTGATGCCATAGGTGCGGGCCAGTTCCGGCTCGGAAATCTTGCTGCCCGGGGCGATGTCACCCTTGACGATGGCCGCCTGAATGCGCCGGAAGACGTTCTCGGAAAGCGTTTCCGAATCGTCCTGGGCCATGACCGGGGGATCGAGTTGATCCAGCATATTGTCGACACCTTGAAAGCCAATGGCGCAAAAACTAGCGAAATCGGCCGTCACAGTCAAAGGATAAATAGATATTGTCGACAATCGTCTAATAACCGCTTGCACCATAACGACGCAAACCCTCTATTTATAGCCGCCTGCCAGCGCTGGCGCCATAAAACCACCGTGCTAGAATGCCGCCCGCATTTGTTGTGACATCTGCACGGCTTGTCATAAAGAGTTGATAGGCATACGAGGAAGCTTGCGCAGCGATGCCAGGGCCTTGAATCGAACACGGACCGCTGCGCACCAGGATTTATGAGACTCAAGCCCCTCCCCACATTCCTCTATCTTCTTTGCCTGCCCGGTTTTGCCACGGCGGGCGAAAAGACCGTGTATGGCCTCAACGAGTACGCGTCCCTGGACGGCATTGACCTGGAAGTCGCGGCCAAACTCGATACCGGGGCCAAGACTGCCTCCCTGAGCGCCCGCGACATCAAACGTTTCAAACGCAATGGCGAGTCCTGGGTGCGCTTCTATCTCGCCATCGACACCGCGCACTCGCACCCGATCGAACGGCCACTGGCCCGGGTCAGCAAGATCAAGCGCCGCGCCGGCGACTACGACCCGGAAGAAGGCAAGAAGTACACGGCCCGTCCGGTGATCGAACTGGACATCTGCATGGGCTCGGCGTTACGCAGTATCGAAGTGAACCTGACTGACCGCAGCGCCTTCCAGTACCCGCTTTTGATTGGCTCCGAAGCCCTGAAACGCTTCGACGCGCTGGTCGACCCCAGTCTTAAATACGCTGCTGGCAAACCCGCCTGCGCCACCGACGCACATACCGCAGAGTAATTCCAATGCGCTCTCTTACCCTCCATCTGAAAATCCTGATCGCCATCCTGGTGGCGCTGGGCATTTCAGTTACGGCCTATCAGATCTTCGTGCTCGGCATTCCCGTGACCGAAGACGCCACCGACGACTTGTGGAACATCGACGCCAAGGTCGAGTTCGTCGCCAGTGCCAAGGACCCGGTCAAGATCCAGATGTTCGTGCCGCCACTGAGCCGCGACTTTGTGAGCCTGAACGAAAGCTTCATCTCCAATAACTACGGCGTGGCGGTGAACCGGGTCGACGGCAACCGCAAGGTCACCTGGTCGGCGCGTCGGGCCAAGGGCAACCAGACCCTTTATTACCGACTGGTGCTGACCAAGCGCTACAGCGGCGAAAAATCCAAGATCAAAGGCCCGACCTTCCGCGACAGCATCGCCGTCGAAGGCGCGGAGAAAATCGCCGCCGAAGCGTTGCTCGCGCCGATTCGCCAGCACTCGGCTGACGTCGAAACCTTTATTGGCGAGGCGATCAAGCGAGTCAACAACGTCAACGACGACAACGTGAAGCTGTTGCTCGGCGGCGATCCGTCCAGCGGACATAAAGCCAAAATCGTCGAACTGGTCCTGTCCATCGCCCACGTACCAGTGGAAAAGGTCCACACCATCCGTTTGGTGGCCGACCAGCCGCAAACCCCTGAGCTCTGGCTGCGCAGCTTCAACGGCACCGACTGGCTGTACTTCAATCCGGAAACCGGTGAACAGGGCCTGCCGACCGACCGCCTGCTGTGGTGGACCGGCGACGAGAACCTGATCACTGTCGATGGCGGCAAAAAAGCCAACGTGACGTTCAGCCTGAACAACAGCGAAATGAACGCGATTCGCCTGGCCAAGCTGACCGACGAAAATACCGACGCCAACTTCCTCGAATACTCGCTATACGGCTTGCCGCTGCAAACCCAGCAGACCTTCATGATCATGGTGATGATCCCGATCGGCGTGCTGGTGATCCTGATCCTGCGCAACCTGATCGGCTTGCAGACGCTCGGCACCTTTACCCCGGTGCTGATCGCCCTCGCCTTCCGCGAGACCCAGCTCGGCTTCGGCATCGTGCTGTTCACCATCATCACGGCGCTGGGGCTGTCGCTGCGTTCCTATCTGGAACACTTGAAGCTGCAAATGCTGCCGAGGCTGTCGGTGGTGCTGACGTTTGTGGTGGTGCTGATCGCGGCGATCAGCCTGTTCAGCCATAAACTCGGCCTGGAGCGCGGGCTGTCGGTGGCGCTGTTCCCGATGGTGATTCTGACCATGACCATCGAACGCCTGTCGATCACCTGGGAAGAACGCGGCTCCGGCCATGCGATGAAAGTGGCCGTCGGCACGCTGTTTGCCGCGTCGCTGGCGCATCTGATCATGAGCGTGCCGGAGCTGGTGTATTTCGTGTTCACCTTCCCGGCGATCCTGCTGATTCTGGTGGGCTTCATGCTGGCCATGGGTCGCTATCGCGGCTACCGCCTCACCGAACTGGTGCGTTTCAAGGCTTTCCTGAAGAAGGCTGACGCCTGATGTTCGGCTTCTGGAAGACCTGGAAGGCCCTGGAAGCCCGGGGCATCATGGGCATCAATCGGCGTAACGCCGACTACGTGCTCAAGTACAACAAGCGCAGCCTGTACCCGATTGTCGATGACAAGATCATCACCAAGGAGCGCGCAATCGCCGCCGGTATTCATGTGCCGGAACTGTATGGGGTGATTTCCACCGAGAAGGAAATCGACAACCTCGACGCGATCATCGGCGGGCGCAACGACTTCGTGATCAAACCGGCCCAGGGTGCCGGCGGCGACGGCATCATTGTGATTGCCGACCGGTTCGAAGGGCGCTATCGCACCGTGTCCGGCAAGATCATCAGCCATGAGGAAATCGAACACCACGTCTCCAGCATCCTCACTGGCCTCTACTCGTTGGGCGGTCACCGCGACCGTGCGCTGATCGAATACCGGGTGACCCCGGACCAGATCTTCAAGAGCATCAGCTACGAAGGCGTGCCGGACATTCGCATCATCGTGTTGATGGGCTATCCGGTAATGGCGATGTTGCGCTTGCCCACCCGTCAATCCGGCGGCAAGGCCAACCTGCACCAGGGCGCCATTGGCGTTGGCGTGGATCTGGCGACCGGCCTGACCCTGCGCGGCACCTGGCTGAACAACATCATCACCAAACACCCGGACACCACCAACGCGGTGGATGGCGTGCAACTGCCCTATTGGGACGGGTTCATGAAACTCGCCGCTGGCTGTTATGAGCTGTGCGGGCTGGGTTACATCGGCGTCGACATGGTGCTGGACCAGGAAAAAGGCCCGCTGATTCTTGAGCTGAATGCCCGGCCGGGGTTGAACATCCAGATTGCCAATGACTGCGGCCTGACGTTGCGCACCCATGCCGTTGAAGCGCGGCTGGAAGCGCTCAAGGTACGCGGGATCACCGAGACGGTTCAGGAGCGGGTGGAATTTGTCCAAGAGATGTTTGGGCATATTCCTGCGGTTGAGGGCTGATCCAAAACCAAGTCGCGCCTTTCGCGAGCAAGCCCGCTCCCACATTTGATTTATGCAGCGCCAAAGATCCAGTGTGGGAGCGGGCTTGCTCGCGAAGACGGCCGGACAAGCGCCACAGCCTTCAAACCCTGCCAACCATCTGCCAATCCCCGACATCCCCTCCCCCACATTTGATTTATGCAGCACCAAAGATCCAGTGTGGGAGCGGGCTTGCTCGCGAAGACGACCGGACAAACGCCACAGCCTTCAAACCCTGCCACCCATCTGCCAATCCCCGACATCCCCTCTAGGAGCAATTCCTGCAGAGGACTACAATCGCCACCCCGCCTCGATGGCTGACCTGCCCCGCCCATGTTGACCTGTTCCGTACACCCGTTACCCTATCAAGCCAACCCCGCCAACTTCTTCGCGGCGATTCGTCATGCCCCCGGCGCCGTGCTGCTCGACAGTGGCCGCCCAACCGCCGATCGCGGGCGCTATGACCTGCTCAGCGCCTGGCCGCTGGAGCAATTGGCAGTGAGGCCGGACGAAAGCGGTACCGATTTCCTGCAACGCCTTCGCGATAATCTGGCGCGCCTCGGCGAAGCGGCTGTTCCGTTGGACCTGCCGTTCGCTGGCGGCTTGATCGGTTACTTGAGCTACGACTTCGGTCGGCACCTGGAAAACCTGCCGAGTCAGGCGCTGGACGATTTGCAACTGCCCGACGCGCGTTTCGGGTTGTACGACTGGGCGCTGATCAGCGATCACCAACGGATGACCAGTCAGTTGCTGTTCCATCCGTCGCTGGTCGACAGCGAACGTCAGCGTCTGATCACACTCTTTAGTCAGCCTGTGGTTGAAGCGGGCGAGCCCTTCAAGCTCAAGGCTCCGATGAATGCCGACTTGAGCGCCGATGAATACCGCCAGGCGCTGGAGCGGATTCAACAGTACATTCAGGCGGGCGACTGCTATCAGGTCAACTTCGCCCAGCGTTTCCGCGCGCAGTGCCAAGGCGATCCGTGGGCGGCGTATGTGGCGTTGCGAGCGGCGTGCCCGACGCCATTCTCTGGTTTCCAAAGCCTGCCCGACGGCGGCGCGGTGCTCAGCCTTTCACCGGAGCGTTTTGTGAAAGTTACCGAGCGTCAGGTGGAAACCCGCCCAATCAAAGGCACCCGCCCCCGTGGACTGACCGCTGACGAAGACGCCGCGAACGCCGCCGGATTGCTGGCCAGCCCCAAGGATCGCGCAGAAAACCTGATGATCGTCGACCTGCTGCGCAACGATCTCGGCCGCACTTGCCGCATCGGTTCGGTGCGGGTGCCGGAGTTGTTCAGCCTGGAAAGTTATCCGAACGTGCATCACCTGGTGAGCAGCGTGACCGGTGAATTGGCGGACAACCGCGACGCACTGGACCTGATCGCCGGCAGTTTCCCCGGCGGCTCGATTACCGGCGCGCCGAAGATTCGCGCGATGCAGATCATTGACGAGCTGGAGCCGACGCGACGCGGGTTGTATTGCGGTTCGTTGTTGTATCTGGACGTGCGTGGCGAGATGGACAGCTCCATCGCAATTCGCAGCTTGCTGGTCAAGGAGGGTCAGGTGTGTTGCTGGGGCGGCGGCGGGATTGTCGCGGACTCGCAGTGGCAGGCCGAGTATCAGGAATCGATCACCAAGGTGAAGGTGTTGCTCGATACATTGCAGGCTCTGTAGCTTTTTGTGGCGAGGAGGCTTGCCCCCTCGCCACAGGGTAGTTACAAACTCAACGCCCGATTCGACGCCTTGATGAACTCCTGCTTCAGCGCCTCAAAGGTGTGCACCGCCGGAAACTGCGGGAATTCGCGGATCACATTGTCCGGCGCGTGGAACAGAATCCCCGCATCCGCTTCACCCAGCATCGTCGTGTCGTTGTACGAATCCCCCGCCGCGATCACGCGGTAATACAGGCTCTTGAAGGCCAGCACCGACTGGCGCTTCGGGTCTTTCTGACGCAATTGATAGCTGGTTACTCGGCCGGAATCGTCGGTAATCAACCGATGGCAGAGCAAGGTCGGGAAGCCCAATTGACGCATCAGCGGCTGCGAGAACTCGTAGAACGTGTCCGACAGAATCACCACCTGAAAGCGCTCGCGCAGCCAATCAACGAACTCAATGGCGCCATCGAGTGGCTTGAGCGTGGCGATCACTTCCTGAATGTCGGAGAGTTTCAAGCCGTGCTCGTCGAGAATCCGCAGGCGCTGCTTCATCAGCACGTCGTAGTCGGGAATGTCCCGAGTGGTTGCCCGCAGGGATTCGATCCCGGTTTTTTCGGCAAAGGCGATCCAGATTTCCGGGACCAATACACCTTCAAGATCCAGACAGGCAATTTCCACAAGACACTCCCATTTGTATTGTTTATTGAGTCGAGCGCGTACGAAGACTGCCGAACTCTAGCGACTCGGGCGAGCCCGCGCAACGCAGAGAGGCGCGCCAGGCTCAGCCGGATTTTGTTACCATCGGTCACATATAGAGCGCCCAGCGCCACCGACCTGTAGGAAGCCGCCCTGATGAGCCCAACGTTCGACGTCGTGGAACTCGCCACGACCTATGCCAACAAATCCGCCCAGGACATTCTGAAACTTGCGTTCGCCGAATTCGGCGATGACCTGTGGATATCTTTCAGCGGCGCCGAAGACGTGGTGCTGGTGGACATGGCCTGGAAGCTGAACAAGAACGTCAAAGTGTTCAGCCTCGACACTGGCCGCTTGCACCCCGAGACCTACCGGTTCATCGATCAGGTGCGTGAGCACTACAAGATCGACATCGAACTGGTGTCGCCGGACTACACGAAACTTGAACCGTTCGTGAAGGAAAAAGGCCTGTTCAGCTTCTACAAGGACGGCCATGGCGAATGCTGCGGCATCCGCAAGATCGAGCCGCTGCGGCGCAAATTGTCTGGCGTGACCGCATGGGCCACCGGCCAGCGCCGCGACCAAAGCCCAGGCACGCGCAGCGCCGTGGCCGTGCTGGAAATCGACACCGCGTTCTCCACGCCGGAACGCACCCTGTACAAATTCAATCCGCTGGCGCAAATGACCAGCGAAGAAATCTGGGGCTACATCCGCATGCTGGAGCTGCCGTACAACAGCCTGCATGAGCGCGGATTCATCAGCATCGGCTGTGAACCGTGCACGCGTCCGGTGCTGCCGAACCAGCACGAGCGCGAAGGTCGCTGGTGGTGGGAAGAAGCCACGCAGAAAGAATGCGGGCTGCATGCGGGGAATATCATCAGCAAGTCCAAGGCCTAACCTTCAGCCTTGTGGAGATTCCCTGTGGAGTGGGCTTGATCGCGATAGCGGTGTATCGGTCGACATGAAGGTTGAATGTCAGTCCGCATTCGCGAGCAAGCCCGCTCCCACATTGGATCTGTGTCGTTCACAAATCTCCCTGTGGGAGCGGGCTTGCTCGCGAAGGCCGCGACTCGATCCCAAGCCAGGCTCAAACCGCACTGAACCGACGCCCCAATCCCTGCTCCGCAAACTGCTCAATGATGAAGTCCACAAACGCCCGGGTCTTGCCCGGTAGCAGTTTGTGCTCCGCGTAATAGATGGAAATGTTGCCATCGTCGACATACCAGTCCGGCAACACCCGCTGCAACGCCCCGCTCTCCAGATACCTCGAAGCAAACGGCATGCTCACCAGCGCAATGCCTAAACCCTGGGTCGCTGTCGCGCAAGCCGCGTCCGAATCGCTCAGGGTCATCCGCGCTTTCAACGTCAACGGACTGTGCTGCTGAGTGCGGCTGGTCAATTGCCAGGACCGCACGCGCCCAGTCTGCGGCGAGCGAATCAGAATGCTATCGTGGTGCTTGAGATCATCCGGCTCGACGATTGCCTCCCGCTCCGCCAGGTACTCGGCTGACGCCACCAACACCCGATGCGCCGGTGTCAGCTTGCGGGCGACCACACCCTGCGGCAGTTCAAATCCGCCGCCAATGGCTGCGTCGAAACCTTGAGCAATCAAATCAACCTGGCGGTTGTCGAAATGCCAATCCGGGCTGATCGCCGGAAAGCGTCGCAAAAACTCGCCGAGCAGCGGCACGACATATAGCCGCCCGAACACGGTGCCCATGCTGACTTTCAGCGTTCCGGCGGGACGTCCTTCGGCACTGGCCAGATTGGCCACGGCGTTCTGGATCGTCAGCAGGCTGGAACTGACTTCGTCGAGAAACAAGTGACCGGCCTCGGTCAGCGTCAGGCTGCGAGTGCTGCGCTGGAACAACCGCACGCCGAGCCGCGCTTCAAGCTTGGCCACACTTTTACCCACCGCCGCCGGGGTCAGGCTCAGGCGACGGGCAGCTTCGGCGAAGCTGCCGACTTCGGCGCTGCGTACGAAGCATTCGATACTGCTGAAGGTTTCCATGATCGCCACTATAAACTTTTGGTTTACACAGACTATCGCAATGTCCGTCTACACAGCCTGTATTCCTCAATCGATACTAGGCTCCATCAACCGAGACATCTCGCCTCGGGACTTTGGAGATCAACATGACTACTCAGAACCTCAGCGGCAAAGTGGCTTTGATTCAAGGCGGGTCTCGCGGTATCGGCGCAGCCATCGTCAAACGCCTGGCTGCTGAAGGCGCGACCGTTGCCTTCACTTATGTCAGCTCTACCGCCAAGGCCGAAGCCTTGCAAGACAGCCTTACCGCCAACGGCGGCAAAGCGTTGGCAATCAAGGCCGACAGCGCCGATGCCGAGGCCATTCGCAATGCCGTAAGTGCCACCGTCAACGCCTTCGGTCGCCTGGATATCCTGGTCAACAATGCGGGTGTGTTGGCCGTTGCGCCGCTGGAAGATTTCAAACTCGAAGACTTCGATCAAACCCTGGCCATCAACGTGCGCAGCGTGTTCGTCGCCACTCAGGCCGCGGCGAAACACATGACTGAAGGTGGTCGCATCATCAACATCGGCAGCACCAACGCCGACCGTATGCCCTTCGCCGGTGGTGGCCCGTACGCCATGAGCAAATCGGCACTGGTTGGCCTGACCAAAGGCCTGGCCCGTGACCTTGGTCCACGCGGCATCACCATCAATAACGTGCAACCGGGCCCGGTCGACACCGACATGAACCCGGCCGACGGTGACTTCGCCGACAGCCTGATTCCGTTGATGGCAGTGGGCCGTTATGGCAAAGCCGAAGAAATCGCCAGTTTCGTCGCCTACCTGGTGGGGCCGGAGGCCGGTTACATCACTGGGGCGAGCCTGACCATCGACGGCGGTTTCGGCGCCTGACCGATTAGATAAACGCAATACAAATGTGGGAGCAGGCCTGCTCGCGAAACGGTATGCCAGGAACATTCAATGTTGCCTGACACCTCGTCTTCGCGAGCAAGCCCGCTCCCACATTGCTTTTTACATCACGCCCACTCGAGGGCTGGCAAACCACAGGCACTCGGCGCGAACGCTTTCAGCGTGCGAAGAATGCCATCGGCATGTGCGTACTTTTCGTCGGCCATGGCGGCGTCCGGGATCGCAATCGCGGTCATCCCCGCCGCTTTCGCTGCCGTGACGCCGAACGGAGAATCTTCGAACACCAGGCAATCTTCAGGCGCGACCCCCAGACGTCGCGCCGCCGTGAGGAAGATATCCGGCGCCGGTTTCGCCGCGCCGACTTCGGGGTCATCCGCCGTCACCACGAAATCAAACAGCGCGAACCAGTCGCGGTGCAAGGTGGTTTTCTGGCCGAACGACTGTCGCGAAGAACTGGTACCGACCGCAATCGGAATGTTGTGGGCCTTCAAGTGCCGTACCAGCTCCTCGGCGCCAGGCATCGCCAGCGCAGTGGGGAAACGCTCGCGCATCAGCGGCTCACGAATGACCAGAAACTCTTCGGCGGTGATCGGAAGATCGAGCGCTTCCACCACATACTGCGCCAGATCACCGGCACCACGGCCGATGATGTTCTGTTTGATGCTCCAGTCGAAAACCCGGCCGTAACGCGCGGCAATCAGCGACGTGACTTCGGTGTAGATGCCCTCGGTGTCCAGCAACAGGCCATCCATGTCGAAAATGACGGCCTTGATCGGACCGAACTCATTCAGCGGTGCATTCATCGCATCTGTTCCGTTTTCTAATGACATCCCAGAGGCGGCGCAGGTGCGGCCGGGTCCGTGATCGATTAAAGGATTCAGCAGCATAACGAGCGCGGCAGGCATTGAGCAACGGGGAATGCCGGGGGCGATCCAAACGTGCTGGTCGTCATTTAGCGATTTGCCCTACATAAAACGCCTCCTTTCCCGACTTCTTTACTCGCAGATCCCAAGCAAAGTCTCGCGCTCAAATTGATCTGCGCGAGGGACTGCGAATGTTCGACCCTGACAGGGTACTGGCCTTGAATAACGCCATCGGGCTGCTGGTGGTCGCCGCCATGAACCCCGAGCAGCCGGACGTCGAAGCGCTGCTCGCCGACTTTCGCCTGAGCCTGAATGACTACGACGCCTGGGCCGCGCGCTTCTGGACCGGCAACGCGCTGGACATCGAACAGGTGTTCAAGGTTGGCAACGACGTCCGACTGGTGGCGCCGAAAAACCCCACCACACCTGTCAGCTCGACCGTCGCTGCATGCCCGGCCACAGGCGCGCTGACGCTGGTGCACATGTTCGACGCGGCGCGGTTCGTGCCGATCGGTAATACGCCGGTGACGCTGGAACCGCTGCTTTCAGCGGGCACGTTCGGCGAGCCGATCCATCGCGAGATCGGCCCCAGCGGCATCATCGAAATCCCCGAGTGCGAACGCAGTCAACGCTATCGCATCACCTTCTTCCCGAATGTCACCGAAGCTCACGTCAAAGCGTTGTATGCCTCCTATCAAGGTGTCCTCAGCGATCTCGAGGGCTGGCTGCGCAACGAGTGGACGACGGAATTCGAACCGTTGTGGGCCGAGTTCCGCGAGGCGGGTTTCAGCAAGCGTTACGGTCTGCTGCAACAGGCGGACTGGCGCGGCGTCGAGAACTCGTTGAACGGTTTGTGGGATGACGTTAAGCAGATTTACGCGCTGATCACCGACCTGCAAGCCAACAGTGAAAAGCTCCTTGAATACCTCACCGAGGCCGAACTTGAAACGCTGCTGAAAGCTTCGGCGGAATCGATTGCCAATCTATTACTGGTGTTGAGTGATGAACCGCTGATGTTCGTTCATCTGGCGGCGATCACCAGTTGGTTGCGGATGTTGCCGCCGCAGTACATCGCCGAAGTGCTGGCTGAAGTTCGTACCGCAATCCTGATTGGTTTCCTGTTGGCGCGGTTTACCGGGGCCGCAGGATTAACGGCTGGCATCAGTGCGAAGGTCCTGAACAAAATCAAGTCCGAGCGCGCGCGAAACTGGTTGGCCGCCGCGAGTCAGCGACTGGCGGACCTCAGCGCCGGCTCCGCCCTGACGACCCACGCGGGTGTACTCAAACCCCTCGCAATCCACGCCCAAAAAGCGCCGATGAATCCTGCGCCCGCAGTGCCGTTGCAGATCAGCACGGGCACTGCGCCCGTTGTCCTGGTGAGAAATCCGATCGCCGTCGCCCGCGACAAGTCCGAGGCGATGACCCGATTGAGCCGCCACGAACAACGTGACAACGCCCCCGACCAGGCAAAAAACCCCAACGGCGACAGCGCTGATTGCGCGCCGCTGACGTGCACCAACGGCTGTCCGGTGTCGATGGTCACTGGCGAAGAATTGCTGACGCTGGAAGAGGGTTCGCTCAACGGGTTGCTGCCGTTTGCCTTTGCCCGGTTGTACCGGACCAGCGCCGTGGAGATTGATTGCGGCCTCGGCTGGGGCTGGAGTCATTCGCTGGCGCATCGTTTGGAAGTGGACGCAGGAAGCGTCATTTGGATCGACCATGAAAACCGTCGTACGACCTTCCCGCTACCTGACGCGGCACGTCCGGCGATTCATAACAGCCTGTCACGGGCAGCGATCTATCTGGGCGATCAGCCCGAAGAGTTGGTGGTCGCGCTGGCAGGCGAAGCCGTGCGCTTTTATCACTTTCGCAGTGGCCGGCTGACCGCAATCAGCGACGCCTACAACAATCGACTGCGCATCACCCGCGACCGGCAGGATCGCATTCAACGCATCGACAACGGCGCCGGGCGAGCGCTGCTGTTGCGCTACGAGCGGCGGCAGATCGTCGCTGTCGAGTATCAGACGTACCACCCCGCCGCCACTTTGGAAGACGCGTGGCAAACAGAGCAGACGCTTGCTGTCTACCGCTACGACGCCCGTCAGCGACTGGTCGAAGCGACCAATGCCGCCGGCGAAAGCGAGCGCTACGACTATGACGATCAACACGTCATTCTCCAGCGGCAACTGGCCGGTGGAGCGAGCTTCTTCTGGGAGTGGGAACGGTCCGGAACAGCGGCCAGATGTATCCGCCACTGGGCGACGTTCGCGCAAATGGATACGCGCTATGCCTGGGACGATAACGGCGTCGTGCAGGTAAAAAATGTCGACGGCAGCGAGGAAGTGTATGTCCATGACGACAAGGCCCGATTGGTTCGCCGGGTCGAGCCGGATGGCGGTGAGCACCTCAAGACCTACGATGCCGACGGCCAGCTGATTGCCGAACAGGGACCGCTGGGGGCGACAACCCAATACCGCTATGACGAGATCGGACGGCTGATTGCGCTGATTCCTCCGGAAGACGAGCCAACATCCTACGAATACCGCAACGGTTTCCTGCATGCACAACGTCGCGGCAACGCGCTGTGGAAATATCAGCGCAATGCTCAGGGCGATGTCACGGAGACCATCGATCCCGACGGGCACAGCACCCACTGCCACTACGACGCTCAAGGGCGGCTGCTTTCGGTTCGTTATCCGGACAATAGCCGCCATGTATTCGTTTGGAATGCTCTCGGGCAACTGCTCGAAGAGACATTGCCGGACGGTGGTCAGCGTCGGTTTTCCTATGATGTGTTGGGACGACAGATTTCCCGTCAGGACCAACACGGCGCCGTCACCCAATACCGATGGGACGCGGTTGGCCGGCTGGTCCAGACGATTCTGCCGACAGGCAACAGCCGCGCGCTCAGCTACAACGCCTACGGCAAGATCATCGCTGAACGCGACGAACTGGGCCGCGTCACGCGTTTTGAGTATGACGATGACCTGCACCTGGTCAGTCGCCGAATCAATCCCGACGGCACGCAACTGCGTTATCGCTACGACAATGCACAGCTTCTGCTTACGGAAATCCACAACGAATCCGGCGAAAAATATTATCTGGACTACACGCCCAGCGGCCTGATCCGACAGGAAACCGGGTTTGACGGTCGGCGCACGGCGTACGCCTACGACCTCAATGGCCATCTGCTGGAGAAGACCGAGTTTGGCGATGACGGCTCGCAACTGCTGACCGCTTACGCGCGGGATTCACTGGGCCGGTTGCGGGTCAAGACGCTGCCCGACGGGATCAAGGTCGAATATCACTACGACGGCCTCGGTCGGCTGATCAGCGTCAACGATGGCCAAGACCATCCACTGGAATTCGAGTACGACCGACAGAACCGCCTGATCACCGAGCATCAGGGCTGGGGCACGCTGCGTTATCGCTACGACGCCTGTGGACAACTCAATCACTTGCGCCTGCCGGACGGCAGCAAACTTGACTACCACCACGCAAAGGGTGGTGCGCTAACGGCCATCGACCTCAACGGCGCGCGCCTCACCGATCACCAATTTACCTGCGGCCGCGAACAACAACGCCAGCAAGGCCAGTTGCTCAGCGACTATGCCTATGACGATCAGGGACGGCTGACGGCTCACGCCGTCAGTCAACAGCGGCAATCGCTGTATCGTCGCGATTATGCCTACAGCGCAAACGGCAATCTCGACAGCATTGCCGACACCCGCCACGGCCAGCGCAGCTACCAATACGATCCACTCAATCGCCTGATCCGCGTCCGCCACACTCGCGATCAACAACCCGAAAGCTTTGCCCACGACCCGGCCGGCAACCTGTTGATGCAGGACCGTGCCGGCCCGGCCGGTATCAAAGGCAATCGCTTGTTGATGCAAGGCGACCGCCACTTCGACTACGACGCCTTCGGCAACCTGATCCGCGAACGCCGTGGCACCGCGCAAAAACTCGTCACCGAGTACCGCTACGACTGCCAACACCGACTGGTCGGCGTGACGATGCCGGATGGACGCTACGCAAGGTACAGCTACGACGCCTTCGGCCGCCGCATCGCCAAAACCTTCGACGGCCACACCACCGAGTTCTTCTGGCAAGGCGACCACCTCGTCGCCGAAAGCGGCCGCGAACACTACCGCAGCTACCTCTACGAACCCGGCACCTTCCGCCCGCTCGCGATGCTCGACGGCAAAGGCAAACGCAAGGCCTGCCCGTTCTACTACCAACTCGACCACCTCGGCACGCCGCAGGAACTGACCGACTACAGCGGCGACATCGTCTGGGCCGCGCAATACACGGCCTACGGTCGAATCATCCGACTGACCCGCGATACCCATCAGGTGCTGGATCAGCCGTTGCGCTTCCAGGGCCAGTATTTCGACGCGGAGACCGGGCTGCATTACAACCGGCATCGGTATTACAACCCGGATGTCGGAAGGTATCTGACGCCGGACCCTAGTGGGTTGGCGGGCGGGATCAACGGGTATCAATACACGCGGAACCCGACGGGGTGGGTTGACCCGTTGGGGTTGAGTGATTGTCCTGGGGGGAATGGGTGCAAGCGGCCTTCGATTGGGGATGAGGATCCGACGGCAAAATCCGTGATCGATAAGGGCGAACCCAGCGCCCCGACCCCAAAGGCGGCCACTCAATACCTGTACCGCGGAGACTCCAGAGAAGACTGGGAAATTTTCGACACTGGATTCGAACCGTTGGGAGACAGCATGGATCTCTACCTACATGCTGTCGATAACCGAAGTCCCCCTAGCTTTTTCGTCAGTGCGACCACGTCGAAAACGGAGGCGATCAAATTTGCAACGGGTTATGGATATGAAGATGGATTTGTCTATGTGATAAAAAATATACGCGGTATAGACGTCAATAAACGACTAGGCCTGATGTCGCCTCATAGGAAAGAAGCGGAAATCGCATTTCCTGGAGGAATAGAAAGCCGCGACATTCTCGGTGTTACCCCCGTCAATGCCGATGGCAGCTATATCGGCTTCTCAACCCCGAACCCGAATAGAAAACCATGAAATCAATAGAAGTAACTATCAGCGCTGATGAAGCCACTGAGACGGCAACAATAGAATGCGATAGAAAGAACCTCGCGTTGATTTTCGCCCTGAGAGACGGCAAGAAAAAAATTTATAAGGCACACGATTTGTTTGAGTGCTTTGGGCTGTTGCGAGCCGACTTTCCAGACATCAAATTCTTCTGCAAAGGCGCGAAGATAAATGTGTACCCATCACGAATGGCGTCGCAAATGGCTGGCGGGATTGTTGCGTATGAACTTCAGCTGGGAAGACCCGCTGGGTCGGAAGATATCGTTAATATTTTCAGCTACGAAGACAAAGACCTCACACATGACATTCAACAACAACGCCACTTCTACAATTGTTGGATCGAGTCATTGAAAAAATAAGACCGGGACGCGCCCTGATGGAATTCAGCGCGCGCAAAAAACTGCAAATGGCTCGGCAACGAGGCTTCGGCATCAGGGAAAAATTGGTTCAGCTCGGCTCACCCGACAAATCATCACCAGCAATATCCGGATCATCAGGATCAGCTTCAACATCGCCGCGCTTTAAATCGTCGTTCGGGACTTGCTCCACATCGGTGTCGTCATCCGGCGGACGTTGATCGCGACTCAAGGAGTCGGTAGGCGAAGGCAACGGATATTCAGGGGTTTCGTCGATGTCGGCGTCTTGCGGCTGAGCGTTCATAAAGCACCTCTCGAGGGGCCTGGAGAGCAGGCCCTGAAATTTCGAGGGCGGGGCGGCAGGTGCGTTCGATCAAAGAGACGATCGGTCTAACCGATCAGTCTTCGTCTTCTTCGTCCGCCTCTTCGAGGTTGCCTACGTCCCCCGCATCGTCGGAGTCGTTAAGCGGCACGGTCGCATCATCCATCAGCGAACCCGGATCTTCATTTCCCGGATCGTTGATGAACGGAAGCCCGCTAGGGCCTTTTTCTTCTTTGCCTTCGGTTTCAGGAGTCATGACGTACCTCGTACTGTTCAGGGTCAGTTAGCGATGCTTGTTTGCGTGCTTATGTTTATGGCCGCCACCGGAATGGGAGCTGCCGTGATCACTGCCTAAATTATTGCCGACCGCGCCACCTGCCGCGCCCCCCAGCCCTGCGCCAATGGTCGAACCGGTTGAGCCGCCGAGGCTGTTGCCGACCACCGAGCCACCCGCCGAGCCCAAACCACCGCCGACCGCGGCCTCTGTGCGGCTGCCCTTTTTCGCGCCGGCCGCACTTCCCGCCGCACCGCCGACACCCGCACCGATGGCGGCGCCGGTGCTGCCGCCCATGTGTCCGCCGACAACGTTACCGAGCGCACCGCCGAGCCCGCCGCCCACGGCAGCGGTGCCGTCGCCGGCCGCCATCGCGCCCTGGGCCATCAACAGTCCCAACACAAACGCGGACAACGTTAAACCTCGAGCACCCGGCGCTCTGAGGTTCTTGCCGTCGATTTCCGGGGTCATGACACACCTCGCATTCTTCAAGGGTATAAAAGCTTCGAGGCATCGCGGGCAGAAACGTTCCGGAATGAAAAAGCCCGGCAGTTGGCCGGGCTTTTCGTTTTGATCCATCAGGATCAGTGACGCTTGTGTCCCTTGGCCAGGTTGCTGCCTACGCCGCCGCCCAAAGCGCCACCCAGGCCTGCGCCGATGGTGGAGCCGGTCTTGCCGCCCAGGCTGTTGCCGATCACCGAACCACCGGCCGCGCCGACACCGCCGCCAATGGCAGCCTTGGTACGGCTGCCTTTGCGTGCGGCGACAGCACTGCCGGCAGCGCCCGCGACGCCGGCACCAATCGCGGCGCCCGTGCTGCCGCCCATGCTCTGGCCAACCACGTTGCCCAGCGCGCCACCCAAACCACCGCCGATTGCTGCGGTGCCATCACCAGCAGCCATCGCACCTTGAGCAACCAGAAGCCCAAGAACCAGAGCAGGCAGTGTTAAACGCATGACTAAAACCTCAAAAAAATAGGGGGGTAAACCGAAGGCCGAAGATTGAATGCTTTCGCGCAGCAAACGTCCACACAAAAACGTCCGCGCTGTGCAATGAGCGACGGTTGGACAGCGTTTATGGAAAAGGTTTTATGACAGGCAAAAAAAAGCCCGCTGGGGAGACGGGCTCAGGGTACTGCTTTCTAACGGATGAGTTGAGCCTACGTAGGCACGTGTGAAAAGTTTGTGAAATTAAATAGCGGTCTATTACCGCGCGTCTGGAGCCCTGCCTTGACGGCCCGATCACAGCCAATAAAAACCCCGCTCGATGGCGGGGTCGTTCCGGTTGACTGTCACTTCCTGGTCGGCGTCGCCACCCTGGGAAGGAATTTAGCCTTGGCGGCTCTGGGCGCCGTGGATTTCACTTTGCTGGTCTGCAACGGATCTTCACCAAAACCCGCCACATAGTGGGTTTGGCCACACTGCACGCAATTGTTGATTGGATAATCGGCCCCGTCGTCTTCGATGTACGGATCAGCCATAGCTCTTCCCCTCTCAAAGCGGGATCGATACCGGCAAGCCCTATTTGCCTGAAAATATCGACCACCAAGGCTTTTGAGACTAGCCGGTCATTACCAGACTTGTAATTCAGTTTTCGCCAGGCCCGACGAATGGACCGGGTGATTTCTGCCGCCGAACACAAATACGCCCGAACTGCGCCCCGAAATTTGTAATCATCACCGCGCCCCGTCTTAGCCTGCATTCAAATTCGGGATTCGACACAATCGCCTGTTTACACGCCTGCACTCGTTGCGAATTTTCCAGGTCTGAGTAAAGGGACTTATCTAAATAAATGTATCCACGCGGGATGCCAATCAGGCCTAACCGACACAAGTTATCGAGATAGGCTGGCACCTGGTCGAGCAATTCAACCTTCGCGGCTTCTCCAAATAGCGACATGTTAACGGCCACATCACGCCCCCCGGAGTCAGTGCCCTTGTGACGCTGCCTTAAGCTGACAAGCGGGAATGTATTTTCGGTCAGAAAATAGTCAATCAACTTGGCTTCATCGGGCGTCAGCTGCTTGATGATTTCGACGAAAGCCGGGTGAGCGTCCCCAGCGGTATTTTTATCCATGGCCGCGGCAAGCAGGTTGGCGTACATATCACTCAACGATTCTTCATGCCCCGTATAGCGCAACGCCTCGATGGCGGGGCCAGCAACGTTTGGCTTAGGCGTAATAATGTTTTCAGTCGGAACATCCTTCAGGCGATCCGCCACCTTGGTCGATATGAACGCTTGGCACTTGTCATACCCCCAGACCAGGATGCCGACAGGAGCGAGGGCAACGTTGATTGCCTTACCCACGGTCTCCAATGACTTGCCAAGCTGCTTCGCCACCGGATGAACCATATCTTCATAGATCGGAACTGCCTTGACCAAACCGGTCACGGCATCAATCGCCCCTTTGACGTTACTATCACCCACGGCCTCTTCGCCCATTACCTGCTCCTGATCCCTGAAATACTGTTGCCGGGCAGAATGCCATGCGCACCGACTATCAGATAGTGGAATGCCCCTCGGCAGGGAACCCCGTCCGTTTCACGTTAAACAGGCCGAACATTGAAAGCGCAGATACGCCTGCATCATTCAGGGTGCGTTGGCAGATTCTCATCTCGTGTTTTTTCAGACCCGGAAACCACAAAACCCCTGATTTCTCTCGAAATCAGGGGTTTTGGTTACATCGAATTTGGCGGTGAAGGAGAGATTCGAACTCTCGATACAATTTCTTGTATACACACTTTCCAGGCGTGCTCCTTAAGCCACTCGGACACTTCACCGTATCTCGTCAAACATGTTCTGTCTGTCGAGGCGCGCTAATGTAGTCGAAAGCTTTTCTGATGGCAAATTTTTTTTGCAGAATTTTCATGCGCTTAGCGTTTTAGACGATCCGGTGGATTGTGGGCCATGGCAAACCGGCCAATCTCTGGCTTCGCGTCCCCTTCTATAAAGAGTGGAATGCACGGCGGGAGTGGCGAGCTACGCTTGCCCGGCGGGGAAAGGGTGACCGACGGGTCAGTCACGGCGCTTTACCTGGCCTGCCGCGGTGGGTAACGTCTGCCCAACTTTCATACAAGGAATAGCGTCATGAGTGAGTTGATTTCCTACCACCTCGAAGACGGTATCGCGACCCTGACCTTGAGCAATGGCAAGGTCAATGCCATCTCGCCGGACGTGATTGCTGCGTTTAATGCTGCGCTGGATCAGGCGGTGACTGATCGTGCAGTGGTGATCATTACCGGTACGCCGGGGATTCTGTCTGGCGGTTATGACTTGAAGGTGATGACCTCCGGCCCGAAAGAAGCCGTGGCACTGGTCACCGCCGGTTCGACGCTGGCGCGTCGCCTGCTGTCGCACCCATTCCCGGTGATCGTGGCGTGCCCTGGGCATGCGGTGGCCAAAGGTGCGTTCCTGCTGCTGTCGGCGGATTACCGCATTGGGGTCGATGGCCCGTTCAGCATCGGCCTGAACGAAGTGCAGATCGGCATGACCATGCACCACGCCGGGATCGAAATCGCGCGTGATCGCCTGAGCAAGGTCGCGCTGCAGCGTTCGGTGGTCAACGGCGAGATGTTCAACCCGAAGAGCGCGGTGGAAGCCGGTTTCCTCGACGTGGTGGTGTCGGCCGAGGAACTGCAAGGCGCAGCACTGGCGGCGGCTCGTCAGTTGAAGAAGATCAACATGACCGCACACAAGAACACCAAGCTGAAAGTACGCAAGGCGCTGCTGGAGACACTGGACCACGCAATTATTCTCGACCAGCAACATTTGGGCTAAGCCCCACTCGTCGCACCGAAAAGCCCGACCATCGTGTCGGGCTTTTTCTTACGCACTATGTTGAAGAGCCTTCAACCGCTCTAGTACGCGTCTGACCTACAACTCCGAAACATGCGCACAAACATCGCCCATCTCCGACCTCTATAGCGGCAATTGCTGAAAACAGTGCACATCCGTACACTGCGCCACCTTTTGTCCCGGTGGGGCCTGTAAATGCTGTTCGTGTTTCGTATGTTATTGATGGGCCTGCACTTTATTCTGGCCGGTGTGCTGGGGGTGCTACTGGGCCTGTGTCGCCCGTTCAACCCGGACAACAGCCGTCTGTGCGCGCGTCTCTATGCATGGCCGGCGATGTGCATTTTGCGTCTGCGGGTGAAGGCCGATGTCGGGCCGTTGATGGATAACCGTGACAGCTGCGTGATCATCGCCAACCATCAGTCCAACTACGACCTGTTCGTACTCGGCAACGTGGTGCCCCGCCGTACCGTGTGCATCGGCAAAAAGAGCCTGAAGTGGGTGCCCTTGTTCGGTCAGTTGTTCTGGCTGGCGGGCAATGTGTTGATCGACCGGGGCAACGCGCATAAGGCCCGGCAGTCGATGCTGACCACGACCCACACCTTGCAGCATGAAGACACCTCGATCTGGGTTTTCCCCGAGGGCACGCGCAATCTCGGTGAGGACTTGTTGCCTTTCAAGAAAGGTGCGTTCCAGATGGCCATCGCCGCCGGCGTGCCGATCGTGCCGGTGTGTGTCAGCAGTTACGTCAAACACATGCGATTGAACCGCTGGCGCAGTGGGAAAATTCTGATTCGTTCGTTGCCGGCCATTCCAACCGCCGGATTGAGCCTGGACGACATGCCC
>NZ_JBNNWE010000070.1:0-31347 GCF_050280905.1 Pseudomonas sp. NPDC086278 | reverse complement strand
ACCCAGCGTACCAGCCTGATGATCATCATCTCTCACGACCGTCACTTCCTGAACAGCGTGTGCACGCACATGGCTGACCTGGATTACGGCGAGCTGCGCCTGTTCCCGGGCAACTACGATGAGTACATGACCGTGGCGACCCAGTCCCGCGAGCAGTTGCTGTCGGACAACGCCAAGAAGAAAGCGCAGATCTCGGAACTGCAATCGTTCGTCAGCCGCTTCTCGGCCAACGCCTCGAAAGCCAAGCAGGCAACTTCCCGCGCCAAGGCGATCGACAAGATCCAACTGGCCGAAGTCAAGCCTTCGAGCCGTGTGAGCCCGTTCATCCGCTTCGAGCAAACCAAAAAACTTCACCGTCAAGCCGTTATCGTCGAGCGTATGGCCAAAGGCTTCGACGGCAAGCCGCTGTTCAAGGACTTCAGCTTCGTGGTTGAAGCCGGCGAGCGCGTGGCGATCATCGGCCCGAACGGGATCGGTAAAACCACCCTGCTGCGCACCCTGGTCAACGAACTGACCCCGGATGCCGGCACCGTGAAGTGGACCGACGCCGCGGAACTGGGCTACTACGCCCAGGACCACGCCCACGATTTCGAAGACGACTGCAACCTGTTCGACTGGATGGGCCAATGGACCCAGGGCGGCGAGCAAATCGTTCGCGGCACCCTCGGCCGGATGCTGTTCTCCAACGACGAGATCCTCAAGTCGGTCAAGGTCATCTCCGGTGGTGAGCAAGGTCGCATGCTGTTCGGCAAGCTGATCCTGCAAAAGCCGAACGTGCTGATCATGGACGAACCGACCAACCACTTGGACATGGAGTCCATCGAGGCGCTGAACCTGGCGCTGGAAAACTACCCGGGCACGCTGATCTTCGTCAGCCACGACCGTGAGTTCGTCTCGTCGTTGGCCACCCGCATCATCGAGCTCAGCCCTAGCGGCGTGATCGACTTCAGCGGCACCTACGACGATTACCTGCGTAGCCAGGGCGTGGTGTTCTAAAAGCAGCTAATGGTTGCAAGCGGCAAGTAAAAGCCCTGTCCTGGTGACAGGGCTTTTTTCATTTCGGGGTTTGGTGTTTTGCGGGTGCTGAAGCCTTCGCGAGCAAGCCCGCTCCCACATTTTTGGAATACATTCCCCTGTGGGAGCGGGCTTGCTCGCGAAGACGCCAGTGACAACACCGCAATATCCAAAGCGATACATAGTTAGCCTGCTTCCTTTTATTTCCCGCCCACGCCATGATGCGGTTCTCCCACCGCCGCCCGCGAACGAGTGCCCATGTCTGCGCAGCAACGACCCCCGCAAAGCTCCATGGCGATCACCTTGCAGATCGTCTCCATCGTTTTCTATACCTTTGTTGCCTTCCTCTGCATCGGTCTGCCGATTGCGGTGTTGCCGGGTTATGTCCATGAGCAACTGGGTTTCAGCGCGATCATCGCGGGGCTGACCATTGGCTCTCAATACCTGGCTACGCTGCTCAGCCGCCCGATGGCCGGGCGCATGTCGGACAGCATCGGCACCAAACGCGCAATTGTTTACGGGTTGTCGGGGATCGTGCTGAGCGGTGTGCTGACGTTGATTTCCACGCTGCTGCAAGACTTTCCGTTGCTCAGTCTGTTGATCCTGATCGCCGGCCGTTTGTTGCTCGGCATCGCACAAGGCCTGATTGGCGTGGGCACGATCAGTTGGTGCATGGGCCAGGTCGGGGCGGAGCACACGGCGCGTTCGATTTCGTGGAACGGTATCGCCTCGTATGGCGCCATTGCGATTGGCGCCCCGCTGGGCGTGGTGATGGTCGCCGAGTATGGCTTCGCCAGCCTGGGGATCGCCCTGTCGTTGCTGGCGTTGGGCGCGCTATGGCTGATTCGCAAAAAACCCTCGGTGCCGGTGATTCGCGGCGAGCGATTGCCGTTCTGGGCGGTGTTCGGGCGGATTGCACCGTTCGGGGCCAGCCTCAGCCTGGCCTCTATCGGTTACGGCACGCTGACCACGTTTATTACCCTCTACTACGTCAGTCGCGGCTGGGCCGGCGCGGCTTACTGCCTGACGGTGTTCGGTGTGTGCTTCATCCTGGCGCGGCTGTTGTTCATCTCGGCCATCGGCCGCTTCGGCGGATTCACCTCGGCCATTGCCTGCATGACCATTGAAACCGCAGGCCTGGTGCTGCTGTGGCTCGCGCCTTCAACGGGTTACGCATTGATTGGCGCCGGTTTGGCCGGGTTCGGCCTGTCGCTGGTGTACCCGGCGCTGGGCGTGGAGGCGATCAAGCAGGTACCCAACTCCAGCCGTGGCGCGGGGTTGAGTGCTTATGCGGTGTTTTTCGATCTGGCGCTGGCGATTGCCGGGCCATTGATGGGCGCCGTGGCGTTGAACCTGGGGTATGCGTGGATTTTCTTCAGCGCGGCGTTATTGTCGGTGACCGGGCTGGCCCTGACACTTCTGTTGAAACGTCGCGCAATGGCCTGACCTGCTCCGCCAAGGTGATGCAGTTTCAATGCATTACTGATCGGCCGTCTGCATCCCGGCGCGGGTCGGTTTGCCCAAGGTGCGCGTGAAGAAACTTCCGGCTTCGGACACCAGGTTACGGTGAATGTCTTCGCGGTCGACGCCATCGGCATCGGTGCACAACGCCGGCATGGCGATGATTTGCTCTTCATTGCACGGCGCCATGAATACGAAGTGCCCTGCCCCGGCCAGCAACTTGAAGTCCGGTGCGATCGGCAGTTTGCGCGCCAGGGCGGCGGCATTTTTGTCGAAGGCTACGAGCTTGTCGCCATCGCCGCTGTAAAGCAGCACCGGCACATGCACATCGGCCAAGGTGTGACGGCCGAACTTCAGGCTCAGCGGTGCCATCAGCAACAAGGCATGCACCCGAGGATCAGCCACCGGTTGCAAGTCATCACGGTCGACGATCAGCTCGCCTTTGGTGTTGCAGGCATCGCGGTCGTCCGGGCGTTCCTGACAATAGCGCCGCAGACGATCCAGATCCGGCGTGGCGCCGGACAGGATCAACGCCGTTTCGCCGCCGGCCGAGTAACCAATCACGCCAACCTGGTCGGCATTGACGTAAGGCGCGAGCATGCGGTCGCCCAAGGTGGCGGTAATGGCTTCGGAAATCTGGATCGGCCGCCCATAAAGGTTACTCAAAGTACCGAGGCGGCTGTGGTCTTTGGAGTTGTCACCGGGATGGATCACCGCCACCACCACAAACCCCTTGCGCGCCAGCGAGGTGGCGAGGTCGTGCAGGGCCAGCGGCGTACCGGTGTTGCCGTGGGACAGCATCAGCATCGGGAAGCGACCAATGGCGACGTGGGTGTCTTCACCCGCTTCGACCGTGTAGCCCTCGATTTTGCTGGTGTGCTCCCAGTCGCTGGAAGGATAGAACGCAATGGCGCGCATCGGTTGCAGGTCCAGCGGGTCGAGAAACGTCATCTCATGGTAGCCGACGCTCCAGTGAGGATGCGGTGCAGGCGCGGCGTGCACTGAATTCAGGCTGCTGAGCAGGCAAGTCAGTAATGTTGCACAAAGACGCATCATGGGACGCCCAACCTTGTTACTTGACCGGAGACGATAACCCTCTACTGCATAACTCGGGCCACACATTGGTTAAATCTGTAATGACCAGAAACAAAAAACTCCGTATCTGATACTTGCGTAATCAGAATACAGAGTTTTTGGGGGTGTTGCCTGAACGGATGCCGCTCTTTACGCAAGCCTTACGCGGCGGCGAACAATTGCTCGCTGATCTGCGCGTGCGCGCCGTTCATGGCTTTGGTCCGCACTTCATCACCGTAGGCCAGGCCTTCGGCACGGACAAACTCAATGTCGGTGATACCAATGAAGCCGAACAGCAACTTCAAATACTCTTCGTGAGCCACCCCGCTTGCCTGACCCGCGTGGATGCCGCCGGAAGTCGACACGATTACGACTTTCTTACCGCCGCACAGGCCTTCCGGGCCGGCTTCGGTGTAACGGAAGGTCTGGCCAGCCACGGCGATGCGGTCGATCCAGGCCTTGAGCTGGGTCGGGATGGTGAAGTTGTACATCGGAGCCGCGATGACCACGGCGTCGGCGGCGAGGAATTCGGCCAGGGTGGCGGCGCTCAGTTCGGCTTCGTGATGTTGCGCGGCGTTGCGCAGTTCAGCGGTGGTCCCGGCGGCAACCAGAGTGTTGGCGGAGAAGTGGCTGATAGCATCGGCGGCCAGGTCGCGGTAAGTCACTACTGCGGTTGGCTCGGCGGCCTGCCAGGCTTTGACGACTTCGCTGCTGAGCAGACGGGAAGCTGAGTTGTCACCGAGAATGCTCGAATCGATATGCAACAGTTTCATATGGGGATCTCCAGGTGAGGATCGCCACCGGCGATCTGATGGCGGTGATCCTACAGATGAAACCAATAGCTGATTAGCCAGCGACAATGCGATAGTTCGTCCCACTGATAGAACAATCGGAAACCTCTCATGCAAGATCTGAACGATCTCTATTATTTTGCCAAGGTGGTCGAAGCCGGTGGCTTCGCTGCCGCCGGGCGATTGCTGGGGATTCCCAAGTCCCGGCTGTCGCGGCGCATTGCCGAGCTGGAAGAACGTCTCGGCGCGCGCCTGCTGCAACGCACCACCCGCCAACTCAAACTGACCGCCGTCGGTGAACGCTATTTAAGGCACTGCCAGGCCATGCTGCTCGAAGCCGAGATGGCCGATGAAGCCGTGGCCAGCATGTCCAACGAGCCGCGTGGGCGCTTACGGGTATCGTGCCCGGTGGGCCTGGCGCACGAGATGCTGCCGTCGGTGATCAGCGACTTCCTGGAAAAATTCCCTCAGGTCCAGTTGGAAGTCTTGCTGCTCAATCGTCGTGTCGATCTGGTGACCGAGGGTGTCGACGTTGCATTGCGAGTACGGGAGTTGGGCGACGAAGACCCGCTGCTGGTAACTCGCCGGCTACGTCAGGCGCAAACGGTGATGGTCGCCAGCCCGGCGTTCCTGCTTGACCTTGGCCGCGTGATCGAGCATCCCGAAGACCTGAAAAACCTGCCGGTGCTCGGCGCGCTGGAAGCCGACCGCATGGTGCACATCCGCATGCTCGACCAGCAGGGCAAAAGCTATGAACTGGCGATGGAAGCACGGCTGGGCATCGATGACTTTATCGTGCGCAGGGCCTGCACCCTTGCCGGTCAGGGCTTTACCACGCTGCCGATGATGTATTGCGAACAGGAACTGCAAAACGGCTCGCTGGTGCAGATGCTACCGGAGTGGTCATTACCCGGCGGCTGGCTGCAAGCGGTCTACCCTCATCGGCGCGGGGTGATGCCGGCCGTGCGTGCCTGGATCGACCATCTGATCGAATCATTCAATGCCTGCGGGGACCGATTGCTATGAAGGCTGGACGCATGAACGAAGAGGATGTCGCGCAATTCTGCCTGGCCCTGCCCGGAGCGCGGGAAGATTACAAATGGGGTGGCGTACGGGTGTTTTCGATAGCCGGGAACAAGATGTTCGCCCTGCAAAACCTGCGCGGCGATTCGCTGGCGTTCAAGGTCGACAAGGATGTATTTCTCGGGCATTGCGACCGGCCGGGCATTCACCCGGCGCCATACCTGGCCCGGGCGCAATGGATCATCATGCAAACGCCTTATCCACTGGGCAACGAAGAGCTGCAAGACTTGCTGCGACGGTCGCATCAATTGGTGGTGAGCAAGCTGCCCAAACGCACCCGGATCGGCTTGCTGCTCTAAAACAGCGCGAACACATGGGCGCCCAGGAACAGTTGATCGATCCAGAACACCTGGTGCAGCAGCACGATGATCCAGAACAACACCTGATACGAAACCTTGCGGGTCTTGTGCCGAAACACTTGCTGGGCCAGCAAGGCGCCGGGCCAGCCGCCCGCCAGTTCCACGGCGTGGAGGATGTTTTCCGGGGTGCGCCAACGGTCGGCGCGCGCCTTGCGCTTGTCGCTCCAATAAAGGAAGAACGCCAGCACGCTGACGATGCCGTAGGCCGCGAGGGGAATCAGCGAAATCCCGCGCAGCCAGAACAGCACCGAACCGGTCAGGGGCAGCGCGCCCAGGATTGCAAACACCAGCAACTTCAGCCGCGGATGCTGAATCGCCCCACCGGCGTTGCGCGTGGAATTGCTGCGCGCGCGGGTGTCATTCACGGCTTGGCCGCAGCCCAATCAACCCAGCCGAACTGCCAGGTAGCCAGGATGACCAGTCCAAACGCGATCCGATACCAGGCGAACGCCGCGTAACTGTGGCTGGCGATGAACTTGAGCAGGCCTCGAACGGCGATCATGGCGAAGATGAATGCCGTGACAAAACCGATCGCGAACACCGGGAAATCAGCCGGCACAAACAGGTGACGGTACTTGAAGCCCGAATACACCGCTGCCGCGACCATGGTCGGCATGGCCAGGAAGAATGAGAATTCGGTCGCGGTCTTGCGCGAAAGCCCGAACAGCAGACCGCCAATAATGGTCGAGCCGGAGCGTGAGGTGCCAGGAATCATCGCCAGGCATTGGGCGAAGCCGACTTTCAAGGCGTCTTTCCAGGTGATCTCGTCGACCGTTTCAGCATGCACTTGGTGTTGACGTTTCTCGGCCCACAACATGATGACCCCGCCGACAACCAGCGCTGCCGCCACGGTAATCGGGTTGAACAGGTATTCGTGGATCAGGTCGGAAAAGATCACTCCCAGCACCACGGCAGGCATGAAGGCGATCAACAGGTTGGCGGTAAAACGCCGGGCACTGGGTTGCGTCGGCAAACCGGTGACCACGTCGAGGATCTTGCGGCGAAACTCCCACACCACCGCCAGGATGGCCCCCAACTGAATAATGATGTTGAACGCGATAGCGCGCTCGCCACCGAAGTTGAGCAAGTCCGCAACGATAATCTGGTGCCCGGTACTGGAAATGGGCAAAAACTCGGTCAGCCCTTCTACGACGCCAAGAATCAATGCCTGAAAGGCGGTCCAAAGATCCATCAATCCCCCAAAGGCTATGCGTCTTGGCATGCCCCGTTAGTATTTTTTAGTACGTTCACCGCGATCAGCGTAGCTGAAGTCTGCCGCGCGAAGGGTTCACCTCCGGGCGTGATAATCCTTTGAAAAATCAATCCGGATTCAGGTTTTGCCGCGCGGGGCCGAAATCCTATCAGACAAGCCTTGTTAACGCTGCTGCGTAATACGACTTGGGTCGGATATACCTGAGCAGCACCGCGTGGTGGGATGCTGGCGATCTTTCATTACAAGAACAAGAATTCGGAGTGACAGCGTTATGAACAGCTTGCGCAGTGTGTCGATCAGTCGACGCTTGTGGCTCATCTTGATCGTGGCCGTGGTGATGTTGATGACATTGGGCCTGTTGATGCTCAAGCAGATCAATGACGACCTTTATCAGGCCAAGGCCCAGAAAACCCAGCATGTGGTGCAGACCGCCAGCGGCATTCTGAGTTACTACCACGACCTCGAAACCGCCGGCACTCTCACCCGTGAAGCGGCGCAGAAGCAGGCGCTGACCGCCGTCCGTGGGTTGCGCTATGACCAGAATGACTATTTCTGGATCAACGACCTGACGCCGGTGATGGTGATGCATCCGACCAACCCGAAACTGGATGGTCAGAACCTCTCGGCGATTCGCGACCCGGACGGTTTTGCGGTGTTCAACGAAATGGTGGCCCTCGCCAAGGCCAAGGGCGCCGGCGTCATCAACTATCGCTGGCCGAAACCGGGCGCCGATGCGCCGGTCGAGAAAACGTCCTACGTCAAACTGTTCGAGCCGTGGGGCTGGGTGATTGGCTCCGGCGTTTACATCGATGAGATGCAGGCCGAGTTCAATGGCCAGGTCTGGGAGGCGTCGATTGCGGTGCTGGCCATTGCGTTGATCATGGCGCTGCTGGTGATCATGATTGCGCGCAGCATCGTGCGACCGCTGCAAGACACGGTAAATGCCATGGCCAACATCGCCAGCGGCGAAAGCGATCTGACCCGCAGCCTCGACACCCGTGGTCAAGACGAAGTGACGCAATTGGCCCGGCACTTCAATGCCTTTACCACCAAGCTGCGCCTGGTGATCGGCGAGCTACAGGTGTCCGCCACCGCGCTGGGCCAGTCGTCCAGCGAGCTGGGCAACGACGCCGCGCAGGCCCAGCAACGCAGTCAGCAACAGTCGCAGCAGATGGAACTGGTGGCGACCGCCATCAATGAAGTGACTTACGGCGTGCAGGACGTGGCGAAGAATGCCGAACACGCCGCCAGCGAAATGCGCGATGCCGAATCCCAGGCGCAACAGGGACAGATCAACATTGACGGCAGCCTGCAACAGATCGACAAGCTTTCAGGCACCATCGATCAAGCGGTTGAAGTGATCCGCACGCTGGCGGCTGAAAGCACGCAGATCGGCAGTGTCCTGGAGGTTATCCGCTCGATTGCCGAGCAAACCAACCTGCTGGCGCTCAACGCGGCGATCGAGGCGGCGCGTGCCGGCGAGCAAGGCCGCGGATTCGCGGTGGTCGCCGATGAGGTGCGCCTGTTGGCCCAGCGCACCCAGAAGTCCACGGCGGAAATCCAGTCGATGATCGAGCGCCTGCAGAATCACTCCGAAGCAGCGGTGAAGGTCATCGGCGACAGCAGCCGTGCGTCGCAGTTGACCATCGAACAAGCCGGTCTGGCCGGCGCCAGCCTCAGTGCAATCGGTCAGGCGCTGCGCAACCTCAACGGGTTGAATGCATCAATTGCCAGTGCGACCTTGCAACAGGCGCATGTGGTGGAGGACATCAACCAGAACGTCACTCAGGCGGCGGGGTTGTCGCACAGCACCGCGCTGGCGGCGGAGCAATCGAGCGCGGCCAGTGTTCGGCTCAAGGCGTTGAGTGAGCAGTTGAACAGCCTGCTCAAGCAGTTCCGCGTCTAAATGCCTTTGCTGTAGCAGTTGCCGAACCCAGCCGCGCGGGCTCGGCAACTGCTGCCGAGCCGTGCACCGGTTCTACTTGGCTGTGCCTGCCGGTACAATCCGCCCCCTCTTCGACTTCCTCTAAGGAACTCCCATGTCCGGGCTTGAACTGTTTGCCGCCGCCCTCGGCGTCATTGCCGTCTGGTTGACGGTCAAACAGAACCCCTGGTGCTGGCCGATCGGCCTGGTCATGGTGCTGCTTTATAGCTGGATCTTTTATGAAGTGAAGCTGTATTCGGACATGCTGCTCCAGGTGATCTACGCCGTGTTGCAGCTCTACGGCTGGTGGCAGTGGACGCGTACCGGTAACGCTCATGAAGGTCGTAAAGTTAGCCTGCTCGATGGCCAATCAGTCGCACTTGGCCTGGCGATAGGCGCTGCCGGCAGCCTGCTGCTAGGCGCGGCGATGGCGCACTGGACGGACGCCGCCCAGCCATGGCTCGATGCCGCGCTGACCGGGTTCAGCCTGGTTGCGCAATTGTGGATGGCGCAGAAACGCCTGCAATGCTGGTTGCTGTGGATCGTGGTCGATGTGATTTTTGTCGGGTTGTTCATCTATAAGGAGCTGTACCTGACCGCCGCCCTCTACGCCGTGTTCTTGTTGCTGGCCATGCAAGGCTGGCGTGAGTGGCGTGCCGACCCGGCGCTGCGCACATGAAAGTGCTGGTGCTCACCGGCCCTGAGTCCAGCGGTAAAAGCTGGCTTGCAGCCGAATTGCAGCAGCAGTTCGGCGGCGTGCTGGTCGATGAGTATGTGCGTTGGTTCATCGAGCAAAACCCACGCGACACGTGCCTCGACGATATCCCGGAGATCGCCCGGGGCCAGTTGCGCTGGGAAGATGAAGCCCGCGCTCTTGAGCCGCGGCTGCTGATTCTCGACACCCATTTGCTCAGCAATATCCTCTGGAGCCAGACCCTGTTCGGCGAATGCCCGGACTGGATTGAACAAGCGCTGCTGCAACGGCACTACGACTTGCACTTGCTGCTGTCACCGGAACAGGTCGACTGGACAGACGATGGCCAGCGTTGCCAGCCCGACCTCAACGAGCGTCGCGCGTTTTTCAACGCCACACGAACCTGGCTCGAACGGCACCAACAACCGCTGCAAATTCTTCAGGGTTGCTGGGAAGAACGCCGCGTCCAGGCGATTCAAGCCGTCACCCTGTTACTGGGTGGCTGACCCTGGTTTTGGGGCGTTTCGCCCAATCTTTTCCCCTGTTTTGGGGACAAAGTGTCCGCTGGTGAAACACCCGTCTACTCGCAAACAGGCCGTTTCAACGCACTTCATCGTATTGTCATGGCACTTGTTAAGCCGCTGATACACCTCGATGCAAAGGCCCGTTCCAGAGCTTTGCAACGGCATTTGCCCTCCTGCCTCCTCATTACCTGTCTCACCCTTGAAACAGTGCGCGTTTCGCCGTCGTGTCACCTATCGATAAGCCTTTGAATTAACTACACATTCAAAAACCGGCACAGCTTTCGCTCTCTCCTTCACAACGCTGACTAGGGCCAGCCCACAAAAGAAGGAATTACCGCCGTGGGGACTATCAATAAAGGCTTTACTTGCCTACTGCTGATCGGATGTGCCGCCTCCTCGGTACTCAGTTTTACTGTCCAGGCTGAAGGCAATGGCGTGATTGTCCTCAATCGCGATGTCCAGCCCATCCCTATCGGCCGCAGCGGCGGCAAAGACCCCTATCCGACCACCGTCAACGCTAACCCTTCGGCGCGCATCACCGGCGAACTGAGTGACGCCGACATCGCTGGCGTTACCAGCGGCACCGCGCTTCGCAGCAGCAACGGCCAAGCCATCGGCGGCATGCAAGGGCTCAATGTCGTGACCAACCCCAACGGTTTGCCAGGCATGAGTGCCGGCCACGGTGGCGGTAGCGGCGGCGCGATTTCCGGCACCATCAATCGCGCAATGAGTTCCGGCCTTGCACCGCTGACCAGAATGGCGGGAGGCCAATAACATGAATCGCAGCCTGATCTTCCTCGCCCTGTTCGCCAGCGCAAGTGCCATGGCTGACTCCGGCGTAGCCACCGTGAACAACGCCAACATCCAGAATGCCGGCGTTCAGTACAAAGGCAACTACAACGCCAACCAGGCCGCCGGCGACCAACAGCAACAAACCAACGCTCGCGCCATCGCCATCGGCACCAACGCCTCGGCAACGACCAGCATCCATCAAAGCCTCGATACCCCCGCCAATCCGTCGATGAACGCGACGGCCACCATAGGCGGCAACTCTTTCAGTAATGGCAGCGGTGTACTGGGTGTGAACCAGGGCGCCGGTGCCAATAACCAGATGGCCAACGCCGCGCGTATCAGCATCAGTGCTGGCCCGCAGAGCGTCGACGATAGCGCCCTTTCGCAACAGAACGTGGCGTTGCTACCAAGCTCAGGAGCAACTGGGTCCCAAACCGGCAGTCGCCAGGTCGTTACCAGCGACCAGGCCTTCACCGGCAGCCGAGGGATTATCCAGGTGAACCAGAGTGCCGGGGTGGGGAACCGAATGGCTAACACCCTGAGCATCCGGGTCGCTGACTGACCCACACAGCTGTGCAATTAGAAAGTACCAACACTTAACCAACTAATAAGCACGACGGAGAAACACCATGAAACCTACAATGGCTCTTAAACCACTGGTTTTCGCTCTGGCAGCAGTGATGGCAATGGCCGCGCAAGCGGGCGGTAACGACCACGGAAACGATAACGGCAACGATCATGGCAACAACGGTGGCCACGGCCATCAGCCTCCTACTCCTCAGGGCCCAACCCTTGAAGAGCTGCTGCAAATTGGCGCTGGCGCCGGGGCCGCCGTGCTGGATGTGCAAAACAACCAAGGCAACACCGTGTTGAACCTGGGGACCAAAAATGATGCCCACGTCGATAACTCGGCGAACGGCAGCAACGGCAACGTGGGCATGAACAACGCTGGCGGTGACGGCAACCAACAAGACAATGCTGCTGCCCTGGCCACGGCTGACGAAAGCTTCATCTTCGGCTCGGCGGTTTCTGCCTCCAGCGCGACTCAGGTCAATGGTGGCAACGCCGTTGCCAACTATTCGAGCACTGCCTCGGCCAGCCTCAACAACGTGGGTAACAGCGGTTCCGGCAACATCGGCGTGAACAACGCTGCCGGCAACTTCAACCAACAGAAAAACAACCTGGCCATTGCTGTATCGGGCGGTCGCGTAGCACAAGCCGCTGCAGCAGCCAACCAAAGCACCACCGGTCTGCAAGTGGCTAACAACGGCACCCAGACCTACAAAACCGATACCCTCAGAGGTACCTTTACCGCTGCTGGTGCGTTTGTAGCGGCAGGCACTGCGGTGACAACTCCAGCTGACGATCATGGTCACGGTGGCAATGGTGGCTATGGCAACGACAGCAGAGGCCAAGGTGGCAACAATGGCGGTCACGGTGGCAACAGTGGCAACAGCAATTCCGACTTCGTCGCGGTGGGCGTATTCGGTCTGGCCGGTGTCACCACTCAGCAAGTGCTGACTCCAGATGGCTGGAAAAACCCTGTTACCAACAATGCAAACATCAGCAACGTTGGCAACAACTTCTCCGGCAACGCTGGGTTCAACAACGCCGCTGGCGTCGGCAACCAACAAAGCAACTCGCTGTCCATCGCTGCAGGTTGCAAAGCCTGCATGTAATCGCGATCGAAATGAAAGCCCCGGCAACGGGGCTTTTCCACAGTCCGCAAAGGCGTATCGATCATGCGTAAGACTGCCCTCTTCGCCCTTCTCTGCCTGTCTGGCCTGACCCAGGCCGCTCAGATGCCAGTGGCCGCCCTGCCTGGTGGCGTGCTGGTTTACAAGCAGGTACAGAGTTTGCGTGAGCGCAAGTTCAGCGACATCGTCGAACAGAAAACCGACTTCAGCTGCGGCGCTGCCGCACTGGCGACGGTGCTACGCCAGGCCTATTGGATGGACGTCGATGAGGAGCACATCATCAAAGGCATGCTGGTCAACGCTGACCAGAACCTTGTTCGTACTCAAGGTTTTTCCATGCTGGACATGAAGCGCTACGTAGAAAGCATCGGCATGCGTGCCAGGGGCTACAAGATCCCGACGGAAAAGCTCGACGCTGTGACTATTCCGGTGGTGGTACTGATGGAAATTCGTGGTTACAAGCACTTCGTGGTGCTGCAGCGAGCGGACAAGAACTGGGTCTACATCGGTGACCCCGTACTTGGGCACAAACGCTACTCCCATGAAGACTTTGTCAAAGGTTGGAACGGCATCGTCTTTGCCATCGTAGGTCCCGGTTACGACAAAACCAATGCGTTACGCAGCCCACCGGAACCGCTGACGGCCAAGAACAAGCTGGATAACTTCAACCCTGTCAGAGATGCTGAATTGATGGACTTTGGCTTCATACAGAGCGACTTCTTTTAATCGCCAAATGATGATATTGGGGCAGGATGCTCCGGGAGCAGCAGATGAAAACCTCATACTGGCTGGCCGCCGCCTGCCTGGCAGCGAGCGCTTCAGGCTATGCCAACGGCTTTAAACCCATCGAAATCAAGGATCAGGAACTCTCCGAATTACGTGGTCGTTACGTCATGCCGGGCCGGATCATCAGCTTCGGTGTGGTCATGAGCAGCACCTGGCGCAACGCCACTGGCGATCTGATCGGGGCAGCAACCTCCATGCAGATCCAGGCCGCAACGGTCAAACCCGAATTCTATGTTTCAACCATCAAGCAATCTGGTAACGGCAGCACGCCTGAACAAGGCACCGGCAATGTGATCGGTGGTGCAGGACTGGCTACCAGCCAGGGCATTTCTCAAAGCGTGCGCGCCGCTGGCGACGGCAATACGGCTTACAACAATGTCGCGATCGACGTGAAGGAAGCCAACCAGGCGCCGGCGCTCGTGCCGGGGCAAGGGCAGGCTCTGATGGCCGGGCAGACCATCACGGGCAGCAACGCCGCCGGCAGTGTCTCGGTTTCAGCCACCGGGGGTGGCGTGCAAATGGCCATTCAGGCCAACAACAACCAAGGCAGTGCCTTGCAACAAGTCGCCCAGGGCGGGCTACTGCAGAACACCCGGTTATTGGGTAACAGCAACATGGTCAACAACCTCACCCAACTCAACGTGGTGCTCAATAATAATGGCCCGAGTGCCGGCGCATTGGACTGCAACCTGACCCAACTTAATGCCCTGCGCACCTTAGGATATTGAACTACGCTGACTCTCGATCATTGGGCTTAAAGGGACGGCTTATTTCATGTATCGATCAGTATCACTGCGTGCAGTAGTTTGTTTGAGTACTCTTTTCCCGGCGGCCATGCTGCAAGCGGCGCCCGATGCGGATGTAGAGACCCTGAAACAGGAACTTCTGGAGTTAAAGCAACGATACGAAGTACAACAAAAGGCCCTGGCGGTACTCGAACAACGGGTCCGCCAGGTAGAAGAGCAACCCGCAACCCCTCAACCAAAACGCCTGGCCAAATCGCCAGCAGACATGAAGGGCAACGCAGTGGCCACGGGGACTGGCGCTGCAGCAGCATCGGGGGGCGCCGCCGGGGGCAGCGGAAGTTCCTATGGGCAATCGCTGGCCGACGATTCACAACCGGCACAGAGTGTTTCCAACCTGTATGACGAAGCCAGCGGATTCTTCGGCGGCGGCAAGTTCAGCTTTGAAACCGGGGTAACGTATTCCCGTTATGACACCCGCCAACTGATTCTCAACGGCTTCCTTGCACTGGACTCGATCTTCCTCGGCAATATCAACCTTGACCGGATCAAGGCGGATACCTGGACGCTCGACCTTACCGGCCGCTACAACTTTGATAACCGTTGGCAGTTCGACCTGAACGTGCCCGTGGTCTATCGCGAGTCGACTTACCAGTCTGGCGGCGGCAACCAGGGCGCGGCCAACGTCACGACCGAAGACACGGTCACTCGAGACCCGACCATTGGCGACGTGAACTTCGGGATCGCCTACAAATTCATGGACGAATCGGTCAACACGCCGGATGCCGTGGTTACCTTGCGGGTCAAAGCGCCGACCGGCAAGGACCCGTTCGGGATCAAGCTGCGTCAAACCGACGCCAATACCAACCTGTTCGTGCCTGACACCTTGCCGACCGGTAACGGTGTGTGGTCCATCAGCCCCGGCATTTCGCTGGTCAAAACCTTCGATCCGGCCGTGCTGTTCGGCAGTTTGACTTACACCCACAACTTCCAGGAATCCTTTGACGACATCAGTTCTACCGTCAACCAGACAACGCCTGGCGACGTGAGGATCGGTGACAGCTTCCAGATCGGCGCCGGCGTAGCTTTCGCGCTCAACGAGAAGATGAGTATGTCGTTCTCGGTATCTGACCTGGTGCAACGCAAAAGCAAGCTGAAACCCGATGGCGGCGACTGGGAATCGGTGGTCTCCAGCGATGCCAACGCCGGTTATTTCAACATCGGCATGACCATCGCGGCCACCAACAACCTGACCATCGTTCCCAACCTGTCCATCGGCATGACCGACGATGCCCCGGACTTTTCCTTCAGCCTGAAATTCCCGTACTACTTCTAACCCTTCAACCCCATGGAAAAGGCCCGCTGCGACGTCAATCGCAGCGGGCCTTTTCGTTTCCCCGCCCTAGCGGATCTGGTGCTTGTGCAGCAATCGGTAAAAGGTCGGGCGCGATACGCCCAATACTCTCGCGGCGACGCTCAGGTTATCGCTGTGCCGGTTCAATACGTCGCACAGCGCCTGGCGTTCGGCGCGGGTTTTGTAGTCCTCCAGCGTGCCCATCGGCGTGGTGAACGCCTGTTGACTGATCAGGCCCAGGTCCCGCGCTTCGATCTGCCGTCCTTCGGCGAGTACCAACCCGCGCCGCACGCGGTTGGCCAACTCGCGGACATTGCCCGGCCAATCGTGCTTGCCCATGGCAATCAATGCGTCTTCGCTGAAACTGCGCGGCCGGCGCCCGGTTTCATGGCTATAGAAATGCGAGAAGTGGTTGGCCAGCATCGATAGATCACCGTGGCGTTCACGCAGCGGCGCCGTCACCACTTGAAGCACATTCAGGCGGTAGTACAAATCTTCGCGAAAGCGCTTTTTCTCGATGGCGGCCTCAAGGTCGACGTGGGTCGCGGCGAGTACCCGCACATCCACCGGGATCGGCTGACTGCCGCCGACGCGCTCGATGTGTTTTTCCTGGAGGAAGCGCAACAGATTGGCTTGCAGCTCCAAAGGCAAATCACCGATTTCATCCAGGAACAGCGTGCCGCCGTTGGCCGCTTCGATCCGCCCCACCTTGCGTTGGTGGGCGCCGGTGAAGGCGCCTTTCTCATGACCGAACAATTCGGACTGGATCAAGTGTTCAGGGATTGCGCCGCAATTGATCGCCACGAACGGTTTGCTGTGACGCTGTGACTGGCGGTGCAACGTACGGGCGACCAGCTCTTTGCCGGTGCCGCTTTCACCCCGAATCAGGACCGGCGATTCCGTGGGCGCCAGTTTGCTGAGCAACTTGCGCAGTTCGCGGATGGGTTTGCTGTCGCCAAGCAACTCGTGCTCAGGCTGATCGATATGAATGGTGCCCTGCCCGCGCAGGCGCGCCATGCCGAACGCCCGACCCAGGGTGACCTGCACCCGGGAAACGTCAAATGGCAAGGTATGGAAGTCGAAAAACCATTCGCACACGAAGTCCCCGACATTTTGCAAACGCAGAACTTCCTGATTCAACACAGCGATCCATTCCGTACCGCTGCGACTGATCAGCTCTTTGACGGCTTCCGGACGTTCCAGGTGAAAAGGCTGTAACCGCAATAGTCCGACATCGCAGGTTTTATCCGCGGCGTGCTCCAGGGTGCAACTGTCAACATCCCAACCCACAGAGCGCAGACCGGGAAGCAAACGATGGCAATCGTCGCAAGGATCCACTACTAACAGACGTCGTAACGGGGGCGCTTCGATCATGACTGTTCCTTGGCGCCAAATTTAAGAAATATTATTAAAAACAGTCGTTTGGCGGACCTGGCTGTAACATTAGCAAGAATTTGACGTCGCCTTGTATCGTTTGACTATAGGGGCATTACCAAATTAGTTATAAGAACGCTGTTTGTTAGTTGGCTATCGAGTTTCAACCTTTCACTGCGCTTTCAAAAAGTGTCCTCTCATTGTGTAAATGAAAGAAAGTTGAAATTTCTTTTGATCGATTGTGACCCGACACCCGGTTGCGCGCATCAGTACTAGTATCGCGCCGAACGGTAAGCCCAACCGACGGCACCTCATTTGATTGGGCATATATAGAGAGAAGACCCCATGACCGCCCCGCTCCGTATCAACGAAGCTCTTTTGATTGCCGACCGCGCATTTAAACCGTTTCAATGCGTAGCGTGGGCACTACAAGATGGTACCGGTGAGCTTAGCCTGACTGTCATCGACCGCACCAACACCCGTATCGGTCGCACTCAAATCCCCAGCAGCGCCTATTGCGATCCTGCGCAACTTGAGCACTTGCTCGAACAAGCCCGCGCCGAACTGAGCCAGGGCGGCTACACCCTGCAATCGTGGTCGATGCCGCACTAATGACCCCACGCTCAAAAGATCGCAGCCGCCCACTGCGATCTTTATTGTAAAGAGCACTTCCCGCTAACTCTCGCCAGACTCTTTTTGCATGGCAGGCTGTTCATTGGTTCGAAAAGACACTGTTCTGGCACACAACGACCCTCCGCTTGTTAGTTCTAACAGTTGTGCATCCGATCATTCAGGGATTGAATGTTTTCCTTATTAGTAGCCCACCATCCCACTGGATAAAGTCGACTCGCAAGGAGCTGCGTGCATGTCAATCCAGAACGTTTTCGCCTTCCCCCTCGCACGGTCCAACACTGGCCAACTCGATACCGCTTATGCCGCGAACGGCAAGGCCCATGTCTATTTCGCGGGCAGCACGTCCAGCATGGCCAACGACTTGGCGACCGACACCGAAGGCCGACTGCTGGTGGCGGCAAAGGTCGGAACACCCGGCGGCAGTCGATTTGGCGTGGCTCGCCTGCTGGAGGATGGCTCGGCAGACTTGGGATTCGGGCTTCAAGGCAGCGTCATCGGGCAATTTGAACAGGGCTTCGAAGCCATGGCCGGCAAAGTGCGGGTGTTGGCCGACGGCAACATTCTAGTGGCGGGCCTGCATTACGAAGATGCCCATCGCACCTTCCCGGCCCTGGCGCTGTTCGATCAGCAAGGCTGTCCGGTCCAAGGTTTTGGCGACAACGGACGCTGTGTCATCCGTTTGCCGGGCGATCTTTCCAGGGGCGTGCGTGACACTTGGCTGCCACCCGGCGTACCGGGCGCCGAAGCGTGCGATGTTCAAGTGCAGGACGATGGGCGGATTCTGCTGCTCGCCAATCATCATTTCGAACTGGCCGATCACGTCGGCCTGCTGATCCGCCTCAACGCCGACGGCTCGCTGGACCCTGACTTCAACGGCCGCGGCTTTGTCATGGTCCGGCATTTGTTGATGAACTCCTGGCTGAGTTGCCTGATGGTGCAGCGCGACGGACGCATTGTGGTCGGCGGGTCAATCAACTTCCCCGAAGAGGCATTGCTGGCCCGCTATCAACCGGATGGCAGCCTCGACGAACGCTTCGCCGTCGATGGTTTCTTGAGTTTTAACTCACAGGGCCATAGCGCCCAGGTCAGCCAGGTGGTCGAACTGGAGAATGGCCAACTGCATAGTTTTGGCAGCAGCCGCGATCCGATGCAGTGCCTGTCGTTCAAGACTCACAGCAATGGCCGGCCTGACCTGCATCACAACGGCGGGCATCCACAGAGCCTGGAAATCGGCCGCAGTGGCAGCCAGTGGACCGCCGCACACCTGCAGCCCGACGGCAATGTACTGACCGTGGGTGCCACCATCGGCGGGGTCGAAGCGGATTTTATTGTGGCCAGGCACTTACCCGGCGGGCAGCTGGACCCGGCGTTTTACGATGGCGTTGGCTGGGTCCGCACGCGACTCGGTCGCAGCCTCGACACCGCCACCTCGCTGGCGGTCCAGGCCGATGCCGGCATCCTTGTCGGCGGTTATTCGCTGGATGGCAACTACCGTGCGGTGGTGGTGCGTTATCTGGGTTAGGCCGGCGGGCTCGCTACTCATGAGGATCGAGCGTATCAGCGCGGCAGGATGTAGCGCTCAATCGCCTGAGCCGCGCCGTCTTCGGTATTGGGCCCGGTGACTATGTCAGCCTGACGCTTCACCGCGTCTTCGGCCTGCCCCATCGCAATCGACAGCCCGGCGCAATGAAACATCGCCGGGTCATTGCCGCCGTCGCCCATCGCTGCCGTCTGCTCCATCGGCACACCGAGAAATGCGGCGAGCGTTGCCAGTGCGACCCCCTTGTTGGCTTGCATCGCCGTCACGTCCAGATACACCGGTTGCGAACGCGACACCTGCGCCTGGCCTTCGACCATCGGCAGCAACCGCGCCTCCAGTTCGATCAACAATTGCGTGTTGTTGCTGGTGGCGACGATCTTGTCGATGCGCGTCAGATACGGCTCGAAACTCTCGACCACCACCGGTGGATAGCCGAGGCCATGCTGCTCGCGGGGCACCATCGGGCCGTGTGGATCCTTCAGCAACCAGTCGCCACTACTGAACACCCAGACCTCGACGCCCGGCTGATCGGCAAACAGCGCCAATGCAGTTAACGCCGCCGTGGCCGGCAAATAATGCGCGACCAACAGGCTACCGTCCGGCTTGGTGATGGTGCCGCCATTGAACGCAGCGGTCGGTACATCAACGCCCAAGGCTTCAATCTGCTGGAGCATGGCTTTGGGTGGCCGGCCGGTGGCCAAGCTGAACAGCACGCCCGCCTCACGCAGGGCACGAACGGCGTCGATCGTGCGCTGGCTTAGCGAGTGGTCGGGCAGCAACAGCGTGCCGTCCATGTCGCTGAGCAAGAATCGGATGGGGTGTCGCGCAGCGTCACTCATCCGAGGCTGTGCCAGACGCGGCCATCACGGGCCAGCAACTCTTCAGCCGCTGTCGGGCCATCTTCGCCTGCGGGGTAAGGCTGAACCGTCGCATCCTGCTGCCAGGCATCGAGGAACGGCTGCACCGCACGCCAGCCATTCTCGATATTGTCGGCGCGCTGGAACAACGTCTGATCGCCGGTCAGGCAGTCGTAGATCAACGTCTCGTAGCCCGTGGACGGCTGCATTTCGAAGAAGTCCTTGTAGGCAAAACCCAGCTCGATATTGGCCATTTTCAAGGCTGGCCCCGGCCGTTTGGCCAACAAGTCGAACCACATGCCTTCGTTGGGCTGAATCTGAATCCGCAGGTAGGTCGGTTGCAGTTCATCGACCTCGGTATCACGGAACTGCGCGTACGGCGCCGGTTTGAAGCAGATGACGATTTCGGTGTCACGCACGCTCATGCGTTTGCCGGTGCGCAGGTAAAACGGCACGCCGACCCAACGCCAGTTGTCGATCATGACTTTCAGCGCGACATAGGTTTCGGTGTTGCTGTCCGGCGCCACATTGCCTTCCTCGCGGTAACCGGACAACGGCTTGCCGTCGACGTCACCGGCGGCATATTGGCCACGCACCGAGTTGGCCCGCGCTTCTTCGGTGGACCACGGACGAATCGCCCCGACCACTTTGGCTTTCTCGCCACGCACCGCGTCAGCGCCAAACGCCGCTGGCGGCTCCATCGCGACCATCGCCAACAGCTGGAACAAGTGATTGGGCACCATGTCGCGCAAGGCGCCGGTGTGCTCATAAAAACTGCCACGGGTTTCGACGCCAACGGTCTCGGCGGCGGTGATTTGCACGTGATCGATGTAGTGGTTGTTCCAGAACGCTTCGAACAGGCTGTTGGAGAACCGGCTGATCAGAATGTTCTGCACGGTTTCCTTGCCCAGGTAGTGATCGATCCGGTAGATCTGGTTTTCCGTCATCACCTTGAGCAGGCAGGCGTTCAGGGCTTCGGCGGTTTGCAGGTCGGAGCCGAACGGTTTTTCGATGACCACCCTTCTGAATGCTCCGGGCGTCTCTTGCAGCAACCCGGCGGAACCCAGACGGCGCGCCACTTCACTGAAGAAACGCGGCGCGGTGGCCAGGTAGAACACCGCATTGCCGGTGCCGGTGTCGGCGATTTTCGCCGCCAGCGCTTGATAAGTGCTGTCGTCCAGGAAGTCGCCCTGGACGTAGCTGATGCCTTTGGCCAGTTTGGCCCACAAGGCCGGGTCAAGGGCTTCATCGCCCTTGCCGACCTTGGCGGCCGCTTCGGTTCGAATGAAATCTTCAAGCTTCTGGGCAAAGCCCTCGTCACTGATAGCGTTGTGGTCAACGCCGATGATCCGCAGTCCGTCATCAAGCAGACCATCGCGACTCAGGTTGTACAACGCCGGCATCAGCAGACGCTTGACCAGGTCACCATGGGCGCCGAACAAAAACAGCGTGGTCGGTGGCGCAGGGTCTGCCTTGGATTTGTTGCGGATCAGACGAGTCATTTTTTCGAAGTCTCCACGTGGCCGCCGAAGCCGAAGCGCTGGGCCGAGAGAATCTTGTCGCCAAAGGTGCCTTGCCCGCGCGAGCGGTAGCGGGAGAACAGCGAGTTCGACAGCACCGGAACCGGCACCGATTGTTCCATGGCGGCTTCGATGGTCCAGCGACCTTCACCGCTGTCAGCCACCGAGCCGGAGTAACCGTCGAGTTTCGGATCGCTGGCGAGGGCGTCGGCGGTCAGGTCAAGCAGCCAGGACGAGACCACGCTGCCACGACGCCAGACTTCGGCGATGTCGCCGACGTTCAGGTCGAAGCGCTGGTCTTGCGGCAGGTTTTCGCTGGACTTGGTCTTGAGGATGTCGAAGCCTTCAGCGAAGGCCTGCATCATTCCGTATTCGATGCCGTTATGGATCATCTTCACGAAGTGACCCGAACCGGCAGGCCCCGTGTGGATGTAGCCACGCTCGGCACGATCGTCATCGGACTTGCGGTCCTTGGTGCGCGGGATCACGCCAAGGCCCGGTGCCAGACTCTCGAACAGCGGATCAAGGCGTTTAACCACCTCGGCTTCGCCGCCGATCATCATGCAATAACCGCGCTCCAGGCCCCAGACGCCACCGGAGGTCCCAACGTCAATGTAGTGCAGGCCTTTTTCCGACAGGGTTTTCGCCCGGCGGATGTCGTCCTTATAGAAGGTGTTGCCACCGTCGATGATGGTATCGCCGGCTTCGAGCAGGTTGCTCAGGGTGTCGATGGTCTCTTCGGTCGGCGCCCCGGCCGGCAGCATGACCCACACCGCACGCGGCTTGGCCAACCCGGCGACCAGTGCCGGGAGGTCGATGACGCCCTTGGAGCCTTCGGCGGCCAAGTTGTCGACAAAAGCGGTATTGCGGTCGTAAACGACAGTGGTATGCCCGTTGAGCATCAGGCGCCGCGCAATATTGCCGCCCATGCGGCCCAGTCCAATAATCCCGAGTTGCATGTGCTGATGCTCCCTACTGCAAATTAATGTGTGTCAAAGGTTATAGCCCAACGCGACCAATGAAGCTTAGTCCAGAGCGTCGGGATGAAGTTTCCGGGCATTGTGCCCGATCCTGATTGATAACGTCGGCAATCACTGCGAAGACACACCGACCATGAAAAATAAAAAAGTTCCATTCACCGACAAAAGAAATCAAAATCGGCGCCGATAGTGAGTCAGCACCCGATCTCGGGGCGGATTTACAGTTGAAGCACGCCATTTGCGAGGTGAGCAATGGGCACAGTACAAGCAGCACGGCCAGCACAAACCCTTTACGTCACGATCCGTCGTGATGAACTGCGCCAATTGAAAGAAGAGCGCGACCTGCTGAAACAGGAACTTGCGCAATTGCGCATGCTCACCCAGAGCAGCCCTACGCAGCCATTGCCCGTCACCCAACGCGCCCCACACGCCTGACCTCCCCCGCTTGAGTCGCAAGCAGCGCGCTGCTGTTTGCGACACGATGCCGCGCTTTTTCCCGCTCAAGCAACTAACAAAGTTTTCACACGCCCTCGGTGATACTTGCGGTCACTGTGGCCGCTCGGTATCCGCGCGGTGCCCGTTCGTCGGAGAACTGCACAGTACCGACGCTCGATGATTACTTGGCTGGAGCGCTGAATGTCTTTGTTCAAACGCAGCAAAACGACTGCGACAGGTTTCGACTGGGCCGGTTTCATCTGGCTGTTCGTGTTCTTCTGGTACTTCTCCGGAATCACCCAACTGCTGATCCAACTGACGGGCACCTCCGGGTTCACCGGGTTCCGCCAGGCCTTCGTCATGAGCGCGATCTGGCTCGCGCCGATGCTGTTGTTTCCGAAACAGACCCGCGTGATGGCCGCGCTGATCGGCGTGGTGTTGTGGGCCTGCTCCATGGCCAGCCTCGGTTACTTCTTCATCTATCAGCAGGAATTCTCGCAGAGCGTCATCTTCATCATGTTCGAGTCGAACATCTCTGAAGCGGGCGAGTACATGACCCAGTACTTTGCCTGGTGGATGGTCGCGGCGTTCCTCGCTCACACCCTGTTTGCGTACTTCCTGTGGACGCGCTTGCGTCCGGTGTACCTGCCGCGCTGGAAAGCCCTGGTCGCCGCGACCGTGATTATGGTGGCGGTGGTCGGCTACCCCTTGATCAAACAAACCGCGCGTACCGGCAGCTTCGCCGGCGGTTTCGAGAAATTCGAAACCCGCATCGAGCCCGCAGTGCCTTGGCAGATGGCCGTGGCGTATCACCGCTACCTCGACACGCTGGCCGGCATGCAAGACATGCTCGACAGCGCGAGCAAGATCGCGCCGCTGAAAAACCTCACCGACACCATGGCCAACCAGCCAGCGACCCTGGTGCTGGTGATCGGCGAATCGACCAACCGCCAGCGCATGAGCCTTTACGGCTACCCGCGTAAAACCACCCCGGAACTGGACAAGCTCAAGGATCAACTGGCGGTCTTCGACAACGTCATCACGCCGCGCCCGTACACCATCGAAGCGTTGCAACAAGTGCTGACCTTCGCCGACGAAGAAAACCCGGACCTGTACCTGTCCACGCCGTCCCTGGTCAGCATGATGAAACAGGCGGGGTACAAGACCTTCTGGATCACCAACCAGCAGACCATGACCAAGCGCAACACCATGCTTACAACCTTCTCCGAACAGGCTGACGAGCAGGTGTACCTGAACAACAACCGTAATCAGAACGCCGCCCAGTACGACGGTGACGTGATCGAGCCGTTCAACAAGGCGCTTGCCGATGCGGCGCCGCGCAAGTTGATCGTCGTGCATCTGCTCGGCACGCACATGAGCTACCAGTACCGTTATCCGCCGACGTTCGACAAGTTCAAGGATCGCCAAGGCGTACCGGACGGCGTGCACGACGATCAGGTGCCGACCTACAACACCTACGACAACGCCGTGCTGTACAACGATTTCGTGGTGTCGAGCCTGATTAAGGATTACGCCAAGTCTGATCCGAACGGTTTCCTGCTGTACCTCTCCGACCACGGCGAAGACGTGTTTGACTCGCCGGGCCACACCACGCTGGGCCGTAACGAGAACAAACCGACGGCGCCGATGTACACCATTCCGTTCATGGCCTGGGCCTCGCCGAAATGGCGAGAAACCCATGACTGGAGCTTTGCGTCCGATCTGAGCCGCCCTTACAGCAGCTCGCACTTGATTCACACCTGGGCGGACCTGGCCGGGTTGAATTTCGATGAACTGGACCGCAGCAAAAGCCTGGTCAGCGAGAGCTTCAAGCCGCGGCCATTGATGATCGGCAATCCTTATGAGCGTCAGGAGCGCCCATTGATCGACTTCAGCTTGATGAAGCCCAAACCGGACCCGTCCGTCGCGCAGCAGTAATACTTTTCAGGGGCCGATTCCGGCCCCTTTTTGCGCCCCCTCGCCTGTAGGAAACTTCCTAAAATAGTAATTATTCTCATTTGTCGCTAAATCGCCCTTCCCCGCGTCGTCTTTGAACAAACGGAAATTTTTCCCTCGAAGACAAGGAGTCGGTTGCGATGTTCGCGCCTGTTACCCGTTCCATAACGTTAACGCTTGGCCTGTTCAGTGCAGCGCTAAGCCCGGATTTGCTGGCTGAAACTGATCCAGACAAAGAACCCGCCTCCCTTGAACTGGCCGCCACCAGCGTCACCGCTGAAGGCCTGGGCATGACCACCGAAGACACCGAGTCCTACACCACCGGCGCCATGAGCACGGCGACGCGCCTGAACCTGTCAATCAAGGACACCCCGCAATCGGTGTCCGTGGTCACCCGCCAACAAATGGACGACTTCAAGCTCGACACGCTGTCCAAGGCCATGGGCCAGACCACCGGCATTGTCGTTCAGCACAATGATTCGGACCGTGTCAGCTATTCCTCCCGTGGTTATCAGATCAACAATTTCCAGATCGACGGGATGCTCAACACGTTCAGCTACATGAAGTCCGATGCCGACACCATCATCTACGACCGCATCGAAGTGGTTCGTGGCGCCGCCGGTCTGACCACGGGCGCCGGCGACCCCTCGGCGACGATCAACATGGTGCGCAAACGGCCGACGGCACAGTGGGCAGCGCAGACCGGTGTCAGCGGCGGCAGCTATGACAATTACTACAGTTATGTGGACGTCGGCGGGCCGCTGGCCTTCGACGGACGTCTTCGCGGGCGCAGCGTGCTGGCTTATCGCGACCAACATTCCTACCGCGACAAGTACCAGCTGCAACGGGAAGTCGGCTACGGCATTCTCGAGGCCGACCTGACGGACGACACGCTGCTGGCCGTGGGTTACGACTATCAGGACAAGCAGGTACAAGGCACGTCCTGGGGCACCGTGCCGTACTGGAACGCGGACGGCAGCAAAGCCAATCTCGGGCGCTCCACCAACATGGCCACGCCCTGGAGTTCCTGGCCGCTGCGCGACAAGACCGCGTTCGCCCGCCTCGAACAGCAACTGGGCGCCGGTTGGCATTTGAAGGCGGCCTACACCCATCGCGACAGTGATACCGACGGCAAGATCTACTACGCCGGTGGCGGTTTTCCGGAAGCGGACCGCAGCGGCATGGTCGCTAACGTCGCGCATATGCTCGGCACGCAGAAAATGGATGTCTACGACTTCAACATGGCGGGGCCGTATTCGTTGTTCGGGCGCGAGCACGAAATGATGGTCGGGTATGGCGAATCGCAGCGCCGGCAAAGCTCTCCCTATCTACTCGACAGCCTGGCTGCAAATTACCCGTTAGTCCCGGACTGGAAATACATGGGCGGCATTCCCAAATTTTCTGACACCGACACCGGTCTGGACGGCTCCAGCGACAACACCCGGCAAAAGGCAGGTTATCTGGCGACGCGACTGTCCCTCACCGACGACCTGCACGCCGTGCTCGGTAGCCGCTATGGCAGCTGGGAGGCGTCGAGCAAGAATCATGAATACGATGCCGACCTGCAACTGAGCAATGTCGATTCCTCCCGTCAGCAGCACAACGATATCTGGACGCCTTACGCCGGGCTGCTCTACGACCTCACGCCCGAATACACCGCGTACGTCAGCTATACCGACATTTTCCAGCCCCAGACCCAACGCGACCGCAACCGCAACTACCTGGAACCGGTGATTGGCAGCAACTATGAACTGGGGCTCAAGGGCAGCCTGATGGAGGAGCGCCTCAATCTGATGGCCGCCGTGTTCTGGAGCAAACAGGACAATGTGGCGGAACGGGATGATTCGGTGCCACCCGATCCCGCCACCGGCGAAGAGTTTTTCAAAGCGACCGGCAAGGGCAACAAAGTCCAGGGCTTCGAAACTGAACTGTCCGGCGAAGTCATGGCGGGCTGGAACATGACCGCCGGTTACACCTACACCCACTCGGTCAATGGCGAGAAGGAGCGCGTCAACACCAACCAGCCGCTGAACATGTTGCGGTTCTCCACGGCCTATCAGCTGCCCGGCGAATGGCAGGCGCTGACGGTCGGTGGCGCGGTGAACTGGCAGAGCGACGTCTACCGGCCGGCCAACCGCCCTGTCGGACGCGATGGCAATGGTCGGGTGATCACCGAACGTACCGATATCCGCCAGGAGGCGTATACCGTCGTCAACCTGATGTCGCGCTACGCGTTCGACCAGCACCTGTCGGCGTCGCTGAACGTCGATAACCTGTTCGACAAAAAGTATTACGACAACGTCGGTTTCTACAACGGCGTTTATTGGGGCGACCCGCGCACAGTGACCCTGAGCCTGGACTGGCGGCTCTGAGACGGTTAATTCCCAATTGACGGAATCGGCGGATAATGCGCGGGCGACATTGCTTCATGGATGAAAAGGCACCCAATAGACGTAGTGGGAGGCAAACCATGAAACGTACACCCCTGATCATTGCCGGTGTGATGCTGTTCAGCTCAACCGCCGTTCTCGCCGAAGGAGGCGCCGAGCGCATGCGGTATTACTTCGAAAGCCTGCGATTGAGTCAACCGGCGAATCAGAGTCAGCGGACCGATGAAGTCCGCGTCCCGGATGATCAAACGGCGCAAGTGACGGAGCACTACAAGCCGTAAAAAAAGGGCGTCCTGTTGGACGCCCTTTTCTTTGCCCGGAGGTTTACCTGAACACTTAAAGCGTTTTGGTCCAGAACAGCATGCGCCCGTGCGCCGGGTCGAACATGCCCGCGGCAAAACCGAATTTGGAGTAAGACGATTGCGCGACCGCGTTGCCTTCGAGCACTTCCAGGGTGATCTTGCAGCAACCGCGCTGACGGGCGATTTCTTCAACCTTGTGCAGCATCTTCTGACTGAGCCCGAGGCCGCGAAACTTCGGCATCACGGCCACGTCGTGCACGTTGACCAACGGTCGGCAGGCGAACGTCGAGAAGCCTTCAAAACAGTTGACCAATCCGGCCGGCTCGCCCGCGACAAAGGCCAGAACGCTGAACGCGTGCGGACGTTTCGCCAGTTCCCCCGGCAGTTGCTGCAACAGGTCTTCGGACAGCGAGTGGCCGCCGCCCATCGGGTCCTCGGCGTAAGCATTGAGCACCACGCCGATCGCTTCGGCGTGTAGCGGGTTGGTGTAGCTGGCCTGAAGCACCAGCAGGTCTGCGGCTTCCATTTCCATGGTCAACGTCCCGTCATGTGGTCGCGGCACGGCTGTCGCGACGCAAGGTCGACGGACAGTATCGCGAGCCGGCGTCGCCCACAACCCGAACCACCCTTAAACGCCCCAGATCAACGCCTCGGTCCAGCCCAACTCGGCAAAATCCTCGGCCCTGAGGTGTGCCTCGCCGACACAGAAAAACTCGTCCAGCTGCGGCGGTTTAACAGATGTGCCGCTGAGCATGGCGTGAACCTGGCCGCGATGATGAATCTGGTGTTCGAACAGGTGCGACAGCATGCGCAATCGGCTGTCATGTTGCGGCGGATCTCGGGCAATGGTGACCAGGCGAGCGAGGTCGGCGTCGCGAAGCTGCTCGCAGTAGGCGATCAGTCGGCGGTCAAGGTGTGCTTGCTCGCGCTGTAGATCGATGCCGTCGGTAAACGGTTGTTCCTCGGCGAAAAACACAAAGCAATCAGGGTGTGGCGCAGCACCGCGCAATTCGCGCTCCAGTGCATCGATGTAGAACCCGTCGCAGGTCAGGATGTGGTTGAGCGTGGCGCGCAGGCTGGGGAAGAAACTCACGCGCGGGGCCACGAGTTCCGCCGCGGTCAATTGCTTCCAGGCCTTGGCGAGCCGGTGATTGGCCCAGGCGTTCTGATAAGCCATGGTCAGCAAATGATGGGACAAGGGCTGATTCATGTTCTCGACTCCCGTGGGTCAGGCTTGGGCGAAGCGTTGCAATTGCATTTCCTGTAGACGGCTCAAGGTGCGGCGGAACGGAAACTCCAGATAGCCCTCGGTGTACAGCGCGTCCATCGGCACTTGCGACTCGAGGTACAGCGGCACTTTACGGTCGTAGCATTCATCCACCAGCGCAATGAAGCGCCGTACGCCGTCGTCATGCACCGACAATTGCGGCAGCTCGCGATCACCCGCCACCACGTGCGCGGCCGCGTCTTCGGTGCCACGGGCAATGCGTCCTTCACGTTTCTGGGCGCTGAGGTTGGGCACGTCGCTCAACAGAATCGCGCTGAAGGTATCGCACAGCGCCATGAAGTCCATGGCGGCAAAGGGTTGTTCGCACAGGTCGGCGTAGCGGCACCACAGCACGTTGGCGCTGGCCTGCACCACATTCACCGAACGGTAACCGACGGTGATTGGCTCGCTGGAAGACGATTGCTCGGCGGTCAGTGCCTTGAACACCTCAGCGAGCGCACTCGGCTGGCCATCGACCGCCACCCAATAACGCTGCAACGCCGTGCCTGGATGCAGGCGATGATCCTCACCGCCGTCGATTGCGATCACCTGCATGTGCTGCTTGATCGCCTCGATGGCCGGCACAAACCGGTCGCGATTGAAACCGTCGGCGTACAGTTGATCGGGCGGCTGGTTGGAGGTGCAAACCACTACCACGCCTTGTTCGAACATCACCTGGAACAAACGCCCGAGGATGATCGCGTCGCCGATGTCGTTGACGAACAGCTCGTCGAAACACAGCACCCGCACTTCCTCGCTCAGCTCGCGGGCCAGCGCCTTCAGCGGGTCGGCGGTGCCGGTGAGCTGGAACGAACGCTGATGCACCCACCCCATGAAGTGATGGAAGTGCTGGCGCCGGGCCGGCACTCGCAGGCTTTGGTAGAACTGGTCCATCAACCAGGTTTTACCGCGCCCGACCGGGCCCCACAGGTAAACGCCGGTGACCGGCGTGCGGCCTTCGTGCAGCGCCTCGTAGCATTTTTGCAGCGCCCACACGGCATGTTCCTGGGCTTCGTCCTGGACGAAGCCCTTCTGTTCAATGGCGTGTTGCCAGGCGCTTAGCGGAGAGTCGACATTCATGCGCGGGAGTATACGTCGCTTGGGTCGCCGCTGCCGAAGGCTGTGAGTGAGCGCGACGCGAGCAGCAGCGACAAGGCCAGTCGTCGCTCCTGTGCGCGCTGGTGAAAAAGTCTGTTGACGTCATAAATTACTAGCATCATATTTAATACATGTTGCTAGACATTTATATTCGTCCCGACGTATTTCTTCAGGAGTCACCTCATGCACTACAAGGTATTCGGCCGCAAAACCGGCTTGCGTGTTTCTGAACTGGCGCTGGGCGCCGGTAATTTCGGCACCGGTTGGGGCCATGGCGCCGAGCGGGACGAAGCCAGACGCATTTTTGACGGCTACCTGGAAGCCGGCGGCAACTTCATCGATACCGCCAATGGTTACCAGGCCGGTCAGTCCGAAGCCATGCTCAGCGAGTTCATTGCCGCCGAACGTGATCGCCTGGTCATCGCCACCAAATACACCATGGGCACGACGCCGGCCGCGGGGATTTCCCACACCGGCAACAGCCGCAAGAACATGGTCCGCGCCGTGGAAGAAAGCCTGAAACGGTTGAACACCGATCGCATCGACCTGTTCTGGGCGCATGTCAGTGATGGCGTGACGCCGATGGAAGAAATCCTCCGTGGTTTCGACGATCTGGTGCGTGCCGGCAAGATCCACTACGCCGGGCTGTCGAACTTCCCGGCCTGGCGCATCGCACGCGCCGACGTGCTGGCGGAGGTGCGCGGCTTCGCGCCGATTGTGGCGATTCAGACCGAATACAGCCTGGCCGAACGCAGCGCCGAACGGGAATTGCTGCCGATGGCTGAAGCGCTGGGGCTTGCCGCTACGTTGTGGTCCCCCTTGGGCGGCGGCTTCCTCACCGGCAAGTACCGCACCAACGACGAGAACAACCGCGCCGCCAAGCTCGGCATGCTGATTCATACCGAGAAAAGCGCCCACGAAACCGCCCTCCTCGACACCTTGCTCGCGGTGGCGGCGGAGCTTGAAGCCTCGCCGACCCACGTCGCCATTGCCTGGCTGCGGGAAAAGGCCAAACGCTCGACGACCGCGCTGATTCCGATTCTGGGTTCGCGCACCCGTGAGCAACTGGACGCGACGCTGGGCGCTTTGACGGTGCAGATGAGTGCCGAGCAGTTATCGCGGCTGGAGGGGGTCAGCAGCGTGGCGAAGGGTGTGCCGCACGAAATGATCGCCGGGTCGGTGTCGCGTTATACCGGCGGTGCCGAGACGCTCGACCTGCCGATCATCCCGGTGGCCTGAAATCCACGAGCTTGCTTGCGAATGCGGTGTGGAATTCAGCAGCGAGGCTGGCTGGATGACCGCTTTCGCGGGCAAGCCCGCTCCCACAGGGGATATGTGCCGGACGCAAACTGTGTGTCCAGCGCACCGTCATTGTGGGAGTGAGCTTGCTCGCGAATGCGGTGTGGAATTCAGCAGCGAGGCTGGCTGGATGACCGCTTTCGCGGGCAAGCCCGCTCCCACAGGGGATATGTGCCGGACGCAAACT
>NZ_JBNNWE010000069.1:0-32076 GCF_050280905.1 Pseudomonas sp. NPDC086278 | reverse complement strand
CATGCTGCTGCCGCGCATTCACTGGCTCACCACAATCTTCCCGATCATCTGCGGGTGCAGCGCACAAAAATACTCAAATTCCCCCGGCGTGTTGATGAAAAACCTGCACAGCCAGAAGGCCTGACTCTAATCCGAGGGGAAACACCATGGGATTCAATTGCGGCATCGTCGGCCTGCCTAACGTCGGCAAGTCCACCCTGTTCAACGCCCTGACCAAATCCGGGATCGCGGCCGAGAACTTCCCCTTCTGCACCATCGAGCCGAACACCGGTATCGTGCCGATGCCGGATCCGCGCCTGGAAGCCTTGGCTGCCATCGTCAACCCGAAGCGCATCCTGCCGACCACCATGGAATTCGTCGACATCGCAGGCCTGGTAGCCGGCGCCTCGAAAGGTGAAGGCCTGGGTAACAAGTTCCTCGCCAACATCCGTGAAACCGATGCCATCGCTCACGTGGTCCGCTGCTTCGAAGACGAGAACGTGATTCACGTTTCCAACAGCGTCGACCCGAAACGCGACATCGAGATCATCGACCTCGAACTGATCTTCGCCGACCTCGACAGCTGCGAGAAGCAACTGCAGAAAGTCGCCCGCAACGCCAAGGGCGGCGACAAAGATGCCGTGGTCCAGAAAGGCCTGCTGGAGCAACTGATCGCCCACTTCACCCTCGGCAAGCCTGCACGCACGCTGATGAAAAACATGGGCGTCGACGACAAGGCAGTGATTCGCGGCTTTCACCTGCTGACCACCAAACCGGTCATGTACATCGCCAACGTCGCTGAAGACGGCTTCGAGAACAACCCGCTGCTGGACATCGTCAAAGCCATCGCCGAAGAAGAAGGCGCCATGGTGGTCCCGGTCTGCAACAAGATCGAAGCGGAAATCGCCGAGCTCGATGACGGCGAAGAGAAAGACATGTTCCTCGAAGCTCTGGGCCTCGAAGAGCCTGGCCTGAACCGTGTGATTCGCGCCGGCTACGAGATGCTGCACTTGCAGACCTACTTCACCGCCGGTGTCGAAGAAGTCCGCGCCTGGACCGTGCGCGTCGGTGCCACCGCACCCCAAGCCGCTGGCGTGATCCACACCGACTTCGAAAAAGGCTTCATCCGCGCCGAAGTGATCGCCTATGACGACTTCATCCAGTACAAGGGCGAAGCCGGCACCAAAGAGGCCGGTAAATGGCGTCTGGAAGGCAAGGATTACATCGTCAAGGATGGCGACGTGATGCACTTCCGTTTCAACGTCTGAGTTATTCCGGACGAAGCACCCGCCCAAGAAAAAGCCGCGTTTGATACGCGGCTTTTTTGTGCCTGGAAGATTCATCCGCCACACCACAGCCCCCCCCTGTGGGAGCTGTGTGGTTTCAGGCCTTTTTGGTTCTTGGCAGGAAGATCGCCAACACGCCAAACAGCGGCAGGAACGAGCACAGGAAGTACACGTATTCAATGCCGTGCACGTCCGCAAGGTGCCCCAGCAACGCCGCGCCAATCCCGCCGAAGCCGAACATCAAGCCGAAGAACACGCCGGCAATCATCCCGACGTTACCCGGCACCAATTCCTGGGCGTACACCACAATCGCCGAGAAGGCCGACGCCAGAATGAAGCCGATGACCACGCTGAGAATGCTGGTCCAGAACAGGTCGACGTGCGGCAGGATCAGGGTGAACGGCGCTACCCCGAGGATCGAGAACCAGATCACCGCCTTACGCCCGATCTTGTCGCCAATCGGCCCGCCGAAGAACGTCCCCGCCGCCACCGCGCCGAGGAACAGGAACAAATGCAGCTGCGAACTGGCCACCGACAAGTCGAACTTCTCGATCAGGTAGAAGGTGAAGTAGCTGGTGAAACTCGCCATGTAGAAATACTTGGAGAACACCAGCAGCCCGAGCACCACCAGCGCACTGATCACCCGTCCCTTCGACAGGCCATGCGTCGCGGCCTGGCCTTGTTTGAGCTTGAACAGGTTCAGGTGATTGGCGTACCAGCGGCTGATCCGGTACAGCACAAACAGTGCAAACACCGCGAACAGGCCAAACCACGCGACATGGCCCTGGCCGAACGGAATGATGATCGCCGCCGCCAGCAAAGGACCAAACGCCGAACCCGCATTACCGCCGACCTGAAAGGTCGATTGCGCCAGCCCGAATCGTCCGCCCGACGCCAGTCGCGCCACGCGAGAGGCTTCCGGGTGGAAGGTCGACGAGCCGATACCAATCAGCCCCGCCGCCAGCAGAATCATCGGGAAGCTGCCGACCACCGACATCATCAAAATGCCGATCAGCGTACACACCGTCCCGGCCGGCAACAGCCAGGGTTTAGGATGACGGTCGGTGTAATAGCCGACCCACGGTTGCAGCAGTGAGGCGGTCAGTTGAAACGTCAGGGTGATCAACCCCACTTGAGTGAAGGTCAGGCCATAGTTGGCTTTGAGCATCGGATAAATCGACGGCAGCACTGACTGAATCAAGTCGTTGATCAAGTGCGCCAGCGCCACCGCGCCGATGATGCGCATGACCAAAGGGCTGCTTTGCGGGGTCGCGGGAGCGGACGTCGCGCCGGTCGGAGCGTTGGTGATAGCCATGGAGTTTCCAGACAACAGATGAGTGCACGCGGGCAGGTGCGTCAATGTGCCATTTTTCAGGGCGACAGCGCCATCCCCTTAGCCAGCTAACGACCTCATCGTTCATCGTGAAAAAAGTAATAGCGCAACGCCATGGTCTGAATCTTGCCTTACTAATCCGCTTCAACGCGGCCCCTTACAAAGGGGACCGAGAATGGGAAGTTTCACCACAGAGTCGGCCTACAGAGCGGACGAGGGTGAACTTTCGAGGCCTTTTAAAAGGGCACAGGTCGCGGTCGGAACGACTTCGATGCACGCCGATGGTGCGTGGTGTCCAGAGGAGTCATGGGGCATGTCGTTTTTATCACCGGGGATCGGGCTGCTAGGGCGTTTTGGCTTCGCACGCAAATTTCAGCTGTTATTTCTGCTGTTCATACTGCCGCTGGCTGGCAGCCTGTTGATGATCGGTCAGGACTACCGCGCCAAACTGAGCCTGATCTCCGGCGAACGTGCCGGGGTGCGGCAACTGCTCGCGCTGGACGCTCTGGATAACCTGCTCGCCGCCCAGCGTGACCGCGCCGCGCGTTGGCGCGCCACCGAGACCAATCGCCAGCCAACACCCGCGACCCTGGCGGCAATGGGCGCCTTTGATGCGGTTCAGCCGGCAGTCGCCCAAGCCACCACGGAGTTGGGCAACGCGTTGCAAACCGAAGGTGCCGAGGGCGAAACCCTTACCCGCTATCAAGCGCTGCAAACCGCGCTGAACGGCCTCGACTCGAAAAGCCTGAGCAGCGTCGGCTGGTGGCCGGACGGTTACGACCGTTTCACCAATGCCTTGAGCGCTCTGCAAGCGTTGCGCGAACAGATCACCATGGACAATCGCCTGACGCTGGCGCCGTGGCTGGAGACTTATCTGTTGACGCAGATCTCCACGCAACATGCGCCGGACCTGATCGAACGGGTCGGGCGCCTTGCCGCTGTAGGCCAGGCGTCTGTGGTGTCGGGCCAGTTCACCTTGCAAAGCCGCTTGCAGTTGCGCGACCTGCGTAGCCGCATCGGTGATGCCCGCGAGCAGCTGGTAAAAACCGCCAGCCTGCTGGAAGCGCGCCTGCCCAGTGCCTTGCAAAGCTGGGCCGGGCAATACCATGACAGCCTCAAGCACCTCGACGCGACGTTGAAAGTCCTGGATGACGGCGTGTTTGGCGGCAGCATTAATCTCAAGCCGGAAGATTTCGAGCGTAACCTCGACAGCCTGCTCACCGACCTCGCCGCCCTGCGCCAGCAATCGCTGATGTCGCTTGACCAGCGCCTGGATTACTACCACACCTCGGCCATTCGTCAGTTCATCCTGGTGGCGGCAATCTTTGGTTGCCTGTTGCTGGCCGCGTTGTATCTGTTCGTCTGCTTGCAGGCTTCGATCCGCCGCAGCGCCAGCGGCATCACGCTGTTGGCCGAAGCCTTGCGAGACGGCAACCTGAGCCTGCAAGTGCCGGTGACGGGCCGTGACGAACTCGCCGCCATCAGCACGGCGCTCAACGTTGCCGTGGTGCAACTGCGCAACAGCTTGCTGGGGGTCGACCACGAAACCTTGCAGGTGAGCAACGCGGTGCGCACGCTCAATCACCATTCCAGCGGCGCCCTCGGCGAAGTCGAAGCGCAGCAGTTGCAGATCAGCCAGATCGCCGCGGCCGCCACGCAATTGGCGGCCACGTCCCAAGGTGTCGCCCAGAGTTGCGAGCAGGCGTCCGGCAGCGCTCAACACACTCAGCGCATCGCCGCCGACAGCAGCCGCGACAGCCAACGCACCACGGCCAGCATCCAGCAGCTCAATCAGCGCTTGAACGACACCGCCGCAGCGCTGGGCCGGGTCAGTGAACAAGGGCAGCAGATTCAATTGGTGGTCGACACCATTCGCGGCGTCGCCGAGCAGACCAACCTGTTGGCGCTCAACGCCGCCATCGAGGCCGCTCGCGCCGGTGAACAAGGGCGCGGGTTTGCCGTGGTCGCCGACGAAGTGCGCAGCCTGTCGCAACGTACGCAGTCGTCCACCGCGCAAATCGCCGGCACCGTCGACAGCCTGCGCAGCACCGTGAACGAGGCCGTGAGCTTGATGGAAGCAGCCTGCAGCCAGGCGCAAAGTGATGCGCAGTCGGTCACAGGGCTGGGCGAACGTCTCGGGGAAATTGCCCTCGCGGTGCAAGGCGTTACCGACACGTTGGCGCACATCGCCACAGCGGTCGAGGAACAGGCCAGCACCGCCGACGAGGTCAGCGGCAACATTCAGCAAGTCGATCAGGCGGCGGTAAGGTTGCTTGAAGGCGCGCGGGCGGTGAACCTGGCGGCGGACACCTTGAGCCAGGGCAGCAAGGCCTTGAGCGCGAATACCGGAAGATTTCAGCTGAGTTGACGCCCTCCTCCGGCCCGAATTTGCGGGCCGGGTGGATAAGCGGTTGAAAGCGTAGAGAAATATTTTAGATTTGCGCTTGACGCATCTGCATTACCGGTGAATAATGCGCGCCACTTGGCTACATAGCTCAGTTGGTTAGAGCATAGCATTCATAATGCTGGGGTCCGGGGTTCAAGTCCCTGTGTAGCCACCAAGTACTAAAAACGGCTTACCGAAAGGTAGGCCGTTTTTTTATGCCTTGAAAAAAGTGCCGCCGCGCCATGCGGCAAGCACTGGATTCGTATCAGCCACGAATCGTTGGTAATGCCGACAACGCCCGCTCCCATATCTGCCACGTCCGCAGCCAGACCATCGCCTGCCAGTCGTTGTCGGCAGGAAAGAACTGTTCCAGCAGGTTCAGTTTGATCTCGCGCCCCACTGCATCAGTGGGATGGCCATGCAAATGCAGCCAATGGTCATCGCGCAAATGGCAATGAACTGCCGCGCCGGGATAGGTCCCGCACTCGATCACAAACGGCATCAACTTCACCTGCGGCAACGCATTGAGCAGCGCCTGCGAGGTGTAGCCCGTCGCGGTGGCCGCCACACCGGTTTCACTCAGCGTGTCGGCGCCGGTCAGCAAGGTGTAGAGCCACGGACCGTAAATGGCTTGCGCATCGGGCAGCGCCGGATACGCCGACTCGGTGATCGTCAGCAACATCGGATGACCGTACTCGCCCGCGCCGGTGTGCAAGTCGAAGCACATGGCGACGTCAGCGTGGGCAATGTGTTTCTGGAGAATCTGGTGCAGCGTGCGGTTCGACCAGCTCGGCGCGAGCCCGCCATAAAACAGGCCATCGGCGTGACTGTGTTGGCCGCCCTCGACAACCGACATCACCGCCGGCCAGCCGTGTGCGCCAATCTGCCCGTCGAGCAAGGCATCCGCGCGCTCACGCTCGGGACCCTGCAGTTCGGTGCTGGCGTAGATTTCATGCAGCGCGGCATAGGCGCGGTTGTCGGGCAGCGGTTTTTCGAAGTTCAGGTGGTTGCGATTGAGGTCGATGTTGTCTTCGTTGACCCGCCGCAACCATGCCGTGCCCCAGGGATTGATCAGGTGGATCATCACCACCGCGACGTCCGCGGGCAACGAACGCTTGCCCAGTTCCTGCAGCCATTTGATCTGGCAACCCGAGCCATAGAAGCCCTCGACGCCATGGGTGCCGCTCAGCGCAATCAGCAAGCGCTTGGCGCGCGGATCACCCAACACCGCCACGTCGGTGTTGAGCGGTTCGCCAAACGGTCCTTTGAGCGGATGCGGATACTCGGTCAGCGTCGCCCCGGCCGCGGTCGCGGCGGCCAGGAATTGCTCACGCTGGGTGCGATAACTCGGCTGGGTCGGAAACTCGTTTTGCATGGCTGCCTCTTGGTGATCTTCTGGCCGGTGTCATGCCCTGAACCCTACAGAAAATACGCTGGCGCATGAAGGACAAAAGCATAGTTGCTGTAGGCCATGGTTTGCGTCCCCCGACGTCGGCCGATAAAGTCTCCCGACCTTTTCCCACGGACGGAGTGCCCCGCGTGTCCTCAGCCTTCCACTTGAGTCGCTATCGCCGGTCAGCCTTGTCGCTGATCGCCATCGCATTGACCCTCGCCGCCTGCAACGCGCCACCCACTTCGACATTACCGGTCGCACCGGAAGCGGCCTCGGGCTTTCGCACCGACCTGCAAACCCGCCACGCCAGCCAACACATGGCCGCAGCGGCCAACCCTTTGGCGGCTGAAGCCGGGCGCGAGATGCTGCGTCAGGGCGGCTCGGCGATTGACGCCGCGATTGCGATGCAAGCGGTGTTGACGCTGGTCGAGCCGCAATCGTCGGGCATCGGTGGCGGCGCATTTATTGTGCTGTGGGATGGCAAGAACGTACGGACCTATGACGGCCGCGAAACCGCGCCGGCCGGTGCCACCGAGAAGCTTTTCCTGCAAGCCGATGGCACGCCGATGCCGTTTACTCAGGCGCAGATTGGCGGTCGGTCGGTGGGCACCCCGGGCGTGTTGCGCGCCCTTGAACTGGCGCATGCAAAACACGGTCGCCTGCCATGGGCGACGCTGTTCGCGCCGGCGATCAAACTCGCCGAGCAGGGCTTTGCCATCTCGCCGCGCCTGCATCAACTGATCGCTTCGGACTCATCGATGCAGCGTTCGCCAGACATGATGGCGTACTTCCTCAACGCCGATGGCAGCCCGAAAGCCGTCGGTACACAACTGAAGAATCCGGCACTGGCCGCGGTGTTGAAACGCATCGCCAAGGAAGGTCCGGATGCGCTGTACAAAGGCCCGGTCGCCGAGGAGATCGTCGCCAAGGTTCAGGGCCACGCCAACCCCGGCAGCCTGTCGCTGAACGATCTGCAAGGTTACCAGGCCAAGGAACGCGCGCCGCTGTGCACTGACTACAAGCGCTGGCAGGTGTGCGGCATGCCGCCACCGTCGTCGGGCGGGATCGCGGTGGCGCAAATCCTCGGCACGCTCGAGGCCTTGGAGACTCGCGACAAACGCTTTGCCCTGGCGCCGATGAAGCCAATCAAGACCGACAAGCCTGCCGGCATCGAACCCACGCCTGAGGCCGTGCACTTGATCTCGGAAGCCGAACGCCAGGCCTACGCCGATCGCGCGCAATACGTCGCCGACACCGATTTCGTGCCGGTCCCGGTCAAGGGTCTGGTCGACCCGGCCTATCTCGCCAGCCGCGCCGCCCTGATCGGTGAACGCAGCATGGGGACGGCCAAACCCGGCACGCCGCCGGGCATTCAAGTCGCCTACGCACCGGACCGTTCGCCACTGCGAATCTCCACCTCGCAGGTGGTGGCGGTCGATGACGAAGGAGGCGCGGTGTCCATGACCACCACCGTGGAGGCGGCGTTCGGTTCGCACTTGATGGTCCAGGGTTTCATGCTCAACAACCAGATGACCGATTTCTCGTTCATCGCCGAAGAGAACGGCCAGAAAGTCGCCAACCGCGTCGAACCCGGCAAGCGCCCGCGCTCGTCCATGGCCCCGACGCTGATCTTCGACCGCCAGAGCGGCGAATTCCTCGCCACCCTCGGCTCCCCTGGCGGCTCGCAAATCATCGAATACGTCGCCAAAACCACCGTCGGCCTGCTCGACTGGAACCTCGACCCGCAAGCCGCCATCAGCCTGCCCAACTTCGGCAGCCGCAACGGCCCGACCGAACTGGAACAAGGCCAGTTCAGCCCGACCCTGATTCAGGCGCTGAAGGACAAAGGGCACAGCGTCAACGAGATCGACATGACCAGCGGCACCCAGGCGATTGTCCGAGTGAAGGACGCGCAGGGAAAAAGCGCGTGGGCGGGCGGGGCTGATCCACGGCGTGAGGGGGAAGCGTTGGGGGATTGAGTCCTACGCGAAGATGGGAAAGGGCTTACCTGTAGAGGTAGGCCCTTTTTTATGCATTTCACTTTTCACTGAAAATGCATGGAGCTTTCATTTATCCACTTACAGTTTTTGACTTAACACAGATAGCGATTACAGATAATTTTCACACCGGGTTGAAAAATAGCCCTATAAATAGGGCCTATTGAGGGCCTCATTAGAGATAACCTTCCGCGCCCCTAGAGAAAAAAATCTATGCCCGAGTTTTCGCATCACAATCTTGAGCTGCTGAACCCCACATTCGACTCCCCTTTGGTAGATGTGTTGAGCGAATTGGAGCACCTGAGACGATTGCGTCTCGAGGGGGACACCCCGGCGCCGGTATTTTTCCAACTCAAGGAGATTTTCCACACGCTGGAAAGCTTGGGATCTGCGCGGATTGAAGGTAACCACACCACTTTGGCCGACTATCTGGACAATAAAATCGAGGGCAAGGCGGCTGATAGCGACCAGTTACGCGAAATAGCCAATATCGAAAAGGCCATGATTTACATCGAAGAAGTCATGCAGCCAGGAGAACCTCTGACTGAGCGAATTATCCGTGAAATCCATTCGATGACAGTTCAAGAGCTTGAGCGCGAAGGTGATAGAACTCCCGGTACCTATCGTCAGACTTCGGTGCGTATCGCTCAATCGGTACATCTTCCGCCCGAGGCGATTCAGGTGCCGGGGTACATGGAAGAGCTGGTAGCGTTCGTGAATCGTGACGATCTGCCCAAGTACGATCTGATGAAAGTAGCCCTGGCGCATCATAGATTTGGATGGATTCACCCTTTCGGAAACGGCAACGGACGCGTGGTGCGTCTGCTGACATATGCGCTGCTGATGAAATATGGCTTCAACGTAAACACAGGTGGGAGAGTGCTGAACCCGACAGCCGTTTTCTGTAACGACCGCGAACGCTATTACGCGATGCTGGGTGTTGCTGACACCGGGGCGACAGCAGGTCTCGAAACATGGTGTGTCTATGTGCTGGAAGGCGTAAAGGATGAGATTGCCAAAGTAGACCGCCTTACTGACTATGCCTACCTCAAACACTCGATTCTTTCACCGGCTGTAGCATTCGCTCGTCAGCGCGAATGGATTACTAAAACAGAAGAGGCTGTGCTGAATACGGCGATAAATGAAGGCGTGGTCAAGTCCGCCGATTTGGTGAAGACCCTACCGAACCTGTCAGCTACCCAGCGCACTTATCTGATCAAAAAACTGGTTAACCAAGGAATGCTCCTTCCAATCAATGAAGGAGCAAGGCAGTACACCATCGGGTTCTCTAACAATTACCTGATCCGAGGTGTGATCAAAGGACTCAGGGACCAAGGTTTTATCCCCGCCCCCCTGGAAAACCCTTGAAAAAAATCAGGCCGGAACACCCAAAATGATATGCGACGCCTTGATCACCGCCGTCGCCGTTACGCCCGGCGCCAAGCCGAGTTCTGCAACGGCCTCACCCCTTTGAATACGTTACGGGCGCTGACCTTCATCTGTCTCCTTGAACAATAGTTTTTGTATACAACTGCGCGCATCATTCGCCAAACAGCGTGTCAAGCAACGGCGTGCACTTGTGACGCACTAAGGCTGCAAGGTCTTGCCATCCACCGGGTCGCCAATCGTCAGGAAGTGCCCGCCCGCCACATGGTGCAAGGTGCGCAGTGCGTCTTGCCCCTCGAAATGCCAGCGACCGTCGCTGAATACGCGCTCATCGGCTTGCGCGGCAATCACCTCGGCGAGGAACAGGTCGTACTGCTGATGATTGTTTGGTTCCGGCAGCAGTCGGCATTCCAGCCACGCCACGCAGCCTTCGAGCAGCGGCGCGTCGATCAATTCACCGGCAAAGGTAGGCAAATCGTAGGCCTGAAACTTGTCCCGGCCCTGGCCTTGAGTCAGCTCAAGACCCGACGTCGAGCCGACAGTTTGCACAATGTCGGCCTGCGCCGCGCAGGGCACGTTCAGCACGAAAGCGCCCGAGGCTTCCAGCAGTTGGCGGGTCCAGGTGGATTTGTCGAGGACCACGGCGATTTTGGGCGGCTCGAAATCCAGCGGCATGGCCCAGGCAGCGGCCATGATGTTGCGCTGCCCGTCATGGGCCGCGCTGACCAGCACAGTCGGGCCGTGATTGAGTAGCCGATACGCCTTGGACAAGGGAACCGGACGGCGGTGGGAAGCGCTCATGGAATCTGCTCCAGGAAAAGAGCCGATTGTAGCGAGGTCTGAGCAGGCCTCGCTCAATCGTGTGCATCACGTCGTCAGTTGGTTGGCAAACTGCCCGACTGCGTTCACTACTTTCTGCGCCCCGTCCTGGATCTCGACGATCACCCTGCCCGCCTCCGCCGCCAGCGCCAGGCCTTGTTCGGCCTGAAGCTTGCCGTCGGTCATCAGCGCCACGGCATTGCGCGCCATGTCCTGGTTGTGGCGCACGACGCCGACAATTTCATCGGTCGCCTGGCTGGTGCGCGAGGCCAGTTGCCGGACCTCATCCGCCACCACGGCAAACCCTCGGCCCTGTTCACCGGCACGCGCCGCTTCAATGGCGGCGTTGAGCGCAAGCAGGTTGGTCTGTTCGGCGATGCCGCTGATGGTTTTGACGATGGTGCCGATCACCAGCGACTGCTCGTTCAAGGCTTCAATGCCTTCACCAGCGGTTTGCATGTGCCTGGCCAATTCACGCATCACATCGACCGCTTGAGTGACCACGGCAGTGCCGCGCTGGGCACTTTGATCGGTCTGCTGCGAGGTGCTGTAGGCGATGTTGGCGGCTTCGGCGACGGCGTTTTCCTGATTGACCTGATCGGTGATCACCGTGGCGAACTTCACCACTTTGTAGAGGTTGTTGTTGGCATCGGCCACCGGGTTATACGACGCCTCCAGCCAGACCGTACGCCCGTGGCTGTCAACGCGCTTGAAGCGGTTCGCGACGAATTCGCCGTTGTTCAGGCGACGCCAGAAGTTCTGATACTCGTCGCTGGTGTAATCCTCCGGCAGGCAGAAGGTGCGGTGATGTTTGCCTTTGATCTGCGCCAGGCTGTAACCCATGCCGTTAAGGAAACGGTCATTGGCCGTCAGTACATTGCCGTTCAGGTCGAACTCGATCACGGCCGTCGAACGCACCAGCGCGCTGATCAGGTTTTCATGCTCGCGCGACGCTTCGATGGTGCGCGTCAGGTCGCTGGAATAAATCGAAAAATGTTTGATCCGCCCGTCTGCGGATCGAACCGGCTGCACGATTGAACGCAACCACGCTTCCTGGCCATTGCCTCGCAGTAAACGCACGGCACCGGCGAAGTGTTCGCCACGGGTCAACGCGGTTTTGAAACGGCGGTGGAATTCGTCCGATTTCACATGGTGCGGCACGAGGTCTTCAATGTTGCGATGGGTCAGGTCACTGCTCTTGTAGAGCATCTCGCCGATGAAATTCTGGTTGGCCGATTGAATGCGCCCATCGGGCTCAAGGATCAGGACCAGCATCTCGCTTTCCAGACTGTCCTTCACTTGCTGAAGGCTGCAGAGTTCTTCGCGAAGAGCCGACAGCTCCTGCTTCAAGCGTTTGTTAAACATGGGAAATTCCGAGGGACTGGGGGAGAAAGCGGCGTGCAGCCTAGCCATCGGCGGTGCGGGTATTTTCTGAAGAGTGTTTCAGAGTTTGTCCTGCAAAAAGCTGCTCGGCGCCGGCGCTTTCACCGGGCGCACGGGGCCGCGCTGCTACTGCCAACGTGCGGCATGCGCGCACCGAAATACGCCGCGCAGCTAACGCCGACCACGCCCATGACTGCGCAGAACATCACGCAGATCCACGGGCTCCACGGCATCAGACCAATCAATAACAGTGGGGTGACACTGGCCCACGCCGCGTAGGCAATGTTGTAGGTGAAGGAAATCCCCGAAACGCGAATCCGCGCCGGAAACAGGCTGACCATCACCGACGGCACCGCGCCGACGACCCCGCAGCTCAGGCCGGCAATCGCGTACGCCAGGCCGATCCAGTCGCCGCCCGTGATCAGGCAGCCATAAAGCACGCCAATCCCCAGCGGCAGCAGCAGGCTGTACAACATGACGGTGCGCCAGGCGCCGATGCGGTCGACCAGCAAGCCGGCGAGCACGCAACCGATGTTGAGGAACACGATGCCCAATGCGCTCAGGGCAAACGTGTGGCTGGCGGTAATGCCGAAGCTTTTCTGCATCATGGTCGGGGTGATGACGACAAACACCACCACCGCCGAGGTCAGCACGCAGGTGAGGATCATCGCCGGCAGCATCGCCAGGCGATGTTCACGCAGCACCGTGCGCAACGGCAATTCGACGGCGGCATCGCGCTGCGCTTGCATCGCCATGAACACCGGCGTCTCACTCAGCCAGCGACGCAACCAGACACCGATCACGCCAAAGACACCGCCCAGCAGGAAGGGATAGCGCCAGGCGAAATCGAGAATCTCTGCCGGGGTGAATGCCTGCGCCAGAAAGGTCGCCGTCAACGCGCCGATCAGGTAACCAAAGGTCAGCCCGGCTTGCAGGAAACCCAAGGCATAACCGCGATGCCCGGCCGGCGCGTGCTCGGCGACGAACACCCAGGCGCTCGGCACTTCACCGCCCACCGCGGCCCCTTGCAAGATGCGCAGCGCCAACAACAACAGCGGCGCGAAATAGCCGATCTGAGCGTAGGTCGGCATGATCCCGATCAGCAGGCATGGCAGCGCCATCATCAGGATGCTGAGGCTGAAGACTTTCTTGCGCCCCAGCCGGTCGGCGAAATGCGCCATCAGAATCCCGCCCAGGGGACGCGCCAGGTAACCGGTGGCGAAAATTCCGAAACTTTGCAGCAGGCGCAGCCACTCGGGCATTTCCGGGGGGAAAAACAGCTGACTGAGGGTCAGCGCAAAAAACACGAAAATAATGAAATCGTAGATTTCCAGCGCGCCGCCAAGGGCCGCAAGGCCGAGGGTCTTGTAGTCCGAGCGGGTGAACGGCGCCGGGCGCGGATCGGTATGGGCAGTCATGAAAAGAACTCTGGCACAGGCAAAAAACCAAGGCGCCCATGGTCTACGCAAAAGCGCCAGTGGACAACCCGTTAGACCATCGTCGCAAACGCCTAAAACTTCGTCACAAAAAATGACCGATTGATTTACTGTTGGCACCTGTCCGCACGGGCGTTTGCCGCCCTGAAGACCACAACAAACATAAAAATTCGAGGTACTCCCGTGGCCGCTGATATCGACGATAGCCGCTATGCCCGCTTTGCCCTGCGTTGCTCAAGCTTTGCCGAGCGCTGGTTCCCCGACTCCTGGGTATTCGCCGCGCTGGCGGTGATCATTGTTGCCGTGGCCACGCTGTTCATGGGCGCCAAACCCACCGATGCGGCGATGGCCTTCGGTGACGGCTTCTGGAGCCTGATCCCGTTCACCATGCAGATGGCGTTTGTGGTGATCGGCGGCTATGTGGTCGCGGCCTCGCCGCCCGCAGTGAAACTGATCGACCGCCTGGCGCGGATCCCGAAAAACGGTCGCTCGGCCGTGGCGTGGGTCGCGTTGATTTCCATGGTCGCGTCATTGCTGAACTGGGGTTTGTCGCTGGTGTTCGGCGGTTTGCTGGTGCGCGCCCTCGCCCGCCGCACCGATCTGAAAATGGATTACCGCGCTGCCGGCGCCGCCGCGTACCTCGGCCTCGGCGCCGTGTGGGCCTTGGGCCTGTCATCGTCCGCCGCACAATTGCAGGCCAACCCGGCCAGTCTGCCGCCATCGATTCTGTCGATTACCGGCGTGATTCCGTTCACCCAGACGATTTTTCTCTGGCAGTCCGGCGTGCTGTTGCTGGCGCTGATTATCGTCTCGCTGATCATTGCCTACGCCACCGCCCCCGGCCCGAACACCGCGCGTGACGCCAAGGCCTGCGGCATCGACCCCAGCTTCAACCTGCCACCGCTGCAACCGCGCACCCGCCCGGGCGAATGGCTGGAACACAGCCCGCTGCTGACGATTTTGCTGGTGCTGCTGGCGGCCGGATGGCTGTTCCACGAGTTCTCGACCAAACCGGCGATCAGCGCGATTTCAGGCCTGAACACCTACAACTTCCTGTTCCTGATGCTCGGCGCGCTGCTGCACTGGCGTCCGCGCAGTTTCCTCGATGCGGTGTCCCGCGCGGTGCCGACCACCACCGGCGTGCTGATCCAGTTTCCGCTGTACGGCTCGATTGCCGCGCTGATGACCACGGTCAAAGGCACCGACGCGCAAACCCTGGCGCACCACATCTCGACCTTCTTCGTACAAATCGCCTCCCACGACACCTACGCCCTGCTGATGGGCGTGTACTCGGCGATTCTCGGTTTCTTCATCCCGTCCGGCGGCGGCAAGTGGATCATCGAAGCGCCGTACGTGATGCAGGTCGCCACCGACCTCAACTACCACCTCGGCTGGGCCGTGCAGATCTACAACGCCGCCGAAGCCCTGCCCAACCTGATCAACCCGTTCTACATGCTGCCGCTGCTGGGCGTGCTGGGTTTGAAGGCGCGGGACCTGATCGGCTTTTCGTTTGTGCAGTTGCTGGTGCACACGCCGCTGGTGCTGTTTCTGCTGTGGGCACTGGGCACGACGCTGACGTATACGGCGCCGGTGATGCCGTAAATGCCGCTGATTGCACCTGCCGAACGTGCGGGTGCGATCAGTTTTGATGGGGGGCAAAACGTTCAGTGATTCAGGCAATGCTGCCTGAACGGTCTCCGTCAGAAGGTGTGAGCTTCAAGGAACGCAGCGCACGGGCTGATGGCAATTCGTCGCAAATAATAGCTCAGTGCCACTACTTTCCTTTACCGCTCTGCGGCTCCGGTAATATCCTTGCGCGATTATTATCTGTTTCAAGTTTTTGCAGACCGGAAAGGGAGTTCTTTTAGATGATCGTAGGGATTGACCTCGGCACCACCAACAGCCTCGTTGCCGTCTGGCGCGGGGAGTCCAGCGAGTTGGTGCCCAATGCGCTTGGCCAGTTCCTCACACCGAGCGTGGTCGGTCTCGACGATCAGGGCCGCGTGCTGGTCGGCCAGGCCGCGCGCGAGCGGTTGCACACCCATTCGCGCCAGACCACGTCGCTGTTCAAGCGGCACATGGGCAGCGCCACCGAAGTACGCCTCGGCGACCGCACCTTCCGCCCCGAAGAACTCTCGGCCCTGGTGCTCAAAAGCCTGAAGGAAGACGTCGAGCGTGCCTTCGGCGAAACCGTGCACGAAGCAGTCATCAGCGTGCCGGCCTACTTCAGCGATGCCCAGCGCAAAGCCACGCGCATCGCCGGTGAACTGGCGGGTTTGAACGTTGAAAAACTGATCAACGAACCGACCGCCGCGGCATTGGCTTATGGCCTGCATCAACGGGACAAGGAAACCTCGTTCCTGGTGTTCGACCTCGGTGGCGGTACGTTCGACGTATCGATCCTGGAGCTGTTCGACGGCGTGATGGAAGTGCGCGCCAGCGCCGGTGACAATTTCCTGGGTGGCGAAGATTTCGACAGCGTGTTGCTGGAGCACTTCCTCGATCACCATCGCAACAGCGACCATTTCCCGGACCGCAACAGCATCATCCAGCCCCTGCGCCGCGAAGCCGAGCGCGTACGCAAAGCGCTCGGCCAGGACAACAGCGCCGAGTTCAGCCTGCGGGTCGACGGCCAGCAATGGACGCAAACCATCACCCAGCAACAACTGGCCGCGCTGTACACGCCGCTGCTCGAACGCCTGCGCACGCCGATCGAACGCGCACTGCGCGACGCTCGGATTCGGGTCAGTGATCTCGACGAAATCCTGCTGGTGGGCGGCACCACGCGCATGCCGCTGGTGCGCAAACTGGCGGCCGGCCTGTTCGGGCGCTTCCCGTCGATCAGCCTCGACCCGGATCAAGTGGTCGCCCATGGCGCGGCTATTCAAGCCGCACTGAAAGCACGCTCCGCCGCGATGGAAGAAGTGGTGCTGACCGACGTCTGTTCCTACACCCTGGGCATCGAGACGTCGGCCCAGATGGGGCAGCAATTCGAAAGCGGGCATTACCTGCCGATCATCGAGCGCAACAGCATCGTGCCGGTCAGCCGGGTCAAGACCGTTTACACCCTGCACGATAATCAGGAGCACGTCGTACTGCGCATTTTCCAAGGCGAAAGCCGGCTGGTGAAAGACAACGTGCCGTTGGGCGAACTGGACATCAAGGTGCCGAAACGCAAGGCCGGCGAAGTCGCGCTGGATGTGCGTTTCACCTACGACAACAACGGTTTGCTCGAAGCCCAAGTGGTGGTGCCGCTGACGGGCGATCTGCATTCGCTGGTGATCGAGAACAACCCCGGCGTGCTCACCCCCGACGAGATCAAACAGCGTTTGCAGGGCCTAGCGCTATTGAAAATCCATCCGCGCGATCAGCAGGTCAACACCGTGTTGACCGCACGTCTTGAGCGTCTGTATCAGGAAAGCCTGGGGCAGATGCGCGAACAGATCGGGCACTGGGCCAAGCAATTCCAGCACGTGCTGGAGTCGCAGGACGAACGCCGGATTCGTGAAGCACGCAACGAACTGACGCAGCAACTGGGCACGCTGGACAACGGCCTGTGGCAATAAGGAGCAGCGACATGGATTGCTGGTCTGTGCTGGAACTGCCCGAAGACGCCGACGCGCGCACCATCAAGCGCAGCTATGCGCGGCTGTTGAAAAGCTGTCGGCCCGATGAAGACGCGCAAGGTTTCCAGCGCCTGCGCGAGGCGTATGAGGAGGCGTTGGCGATTGCCCAATGGCGCGCCGAATACGCGGCTGACGAAATTGAAGCCGCGACAGTCGAAGTGCTCGATCAGCCGAGCCACGCCAACCTCCAGGCGTGGTCCGAGGTGCTCGACCTTCGCCCCTTGAACATTGAAAAACCGGCGCCGCTGCACTCGCTGAATCTTGCGCCCTCGATGCCTGCGCCACCGGTTGTCGCGATGGACGAAGCGTGCGCACGCGCCTTGCTCGACGGGCTCACCGAACAGAACCTCGCCGAGCGCTGGCAACAAGCGCAGCAACAGCACTGCGCCCAGCCGTTTGAAAAACTGCTGCTGAAACTGTGCTTCGATCATCCGTGGCTGCGCAATTCGATTGCCGCCTGGGCCGTCCAGCACCTGGATTGGCTCGCGCCCTGGCAAAACGTCAGCATGACCGAGTGGCAGCGAGACGCCCTTGCCAGCGGTTTGCTGCAGGACTATCGGCAGGCGTTGCTGGAGTTGCTCGAAGCCAACAAGGAGCGAGAATTTCTCACTTTGTTGAAAAGCTACACCGCACAGCCGTGGTTGCAGGTGTTTGATCGCCGCCAGGAATGGCAGCGAATCATTTTGCAACTGTTCAACGACACCCAGTGGAGTTTGCCGCTGTTTGATCGTGTTGGGCAGGTCTTTGGCTGGGACGACAAAAAAGGCATTCACCCGGAACCGGCGTCGGTCTGGCAGGCACTGATCGAGCGCTGCAATCAGGAAAGTTTCTACGACAGCCTGAAGTCCAAGGCGCAAGACAGCCAAACCTGGGCCGCCGACGTTCAGGCTGCGCATTTGCTGATGAACCCGCTGAAGCCCGGGCAGCAAAAGACCATGATCGACGGCTTTGGCCAGAATGAATGGCAGGCGTGCCATGACCTCGGGCAAACCCTGACGTGGCGTTACCCGGATTTACTCTCGCGACTGCCCAACGCGGATGTCTTTCACTGGCGACGCTTCCTGCCACGGCCCATCGCCGACGAAACCTGGATACGGGTGTGGGCGGGCGTCGCGTTGGCGCTGTACTTGTTTTACTTCCGCAGCGAGCACCAATCCTTGGCCTACAGCCTCAGCATGCCGGTGTTGTTCGCCTGCGTGCCGGTGTGGTTTTTCCGTTTTGCCCTGAGCTGGTGGGTGCCGATCACGTCGCACCTTATCGTCCCGGACCTGTGGTTGACCGAAAGCCTCATCCCCCGACGCTGGAACCCGGACACCCGCTGGCTGGTGATACGACACGGCGTGCCGCAGGCCGTCATGGCGTTACTGTTCTGGATTTTGCTGGGTTGGCTGGGCGCCGCCACTTACCTCGGCTTCATGCTGATCGGTCTGGTTCACAAAAGGCGTATCGGTCAGCTGGAACCGGACCTGGCCGCTCGCCGCCCCTGGCTGACTGCGCTGCATTGGGCGCATTTCAGTCCCTTGCAGCTGGTGTTTTTGCTGGCGGTCGTCGGCGTCACCCTCGCGTGTGAAATCTACTTCCCGGAGTACCGACTGACACATTTACGGTTCAGTTGAGCGCACGCCGGCCGATCTGTTTAGTAGCTATGCCCGCGATCCGCGCGGGCCCGCGCTGAAAAGGATCTGAGCATGCTGAAACTCACTGGACTGACCCTGGCGGCCCTCACCCTGAGTGCCGCCGCCCACGCCGACGTCGACCTGAAGCTGGGCAGCACCGAACGCGTCACCCGGCTGTTCGCCTACCCCAACAACTGCAACGTGATCTGCTTTCGTCCCTGGACGCTGGAGCAGACCGTCGAGCACTACCTGACTCAAAGCGTGCAGCGCGATGGCTACAGCACCGCGAAAGTGCGGGTCAAGACCGACAACGGTCAGCTCTACGCCGACATCAGCGGCGTGCCCAAAGGCTACGAAAAACCGCTGGCCGCCCTGCTTGCCGCTGGCGATCTGGCCTACACCGGCGCGCGTAAACTCAACGCCGACGGCAAATGGGCCTACAACTGGTACTTGTTCCTGCCGCTGGGTATGGCCCTGGACAATCGCAAAAGCGTCGAGTTGCTGCACTTCCCGCCGGATTACTCCCTCACGCAAGCCCAGGATTACCTGCGCTCCGCCACCACCGACCGCTGGGCCACGCTGCTGACGGATAACGGCATCCCCGCCGCTCAGACGCCGGGTTATCAGACCATCATCGACATCGCGCCGATTGCGGCCCCGGCCAGCGCCGGCAAGGATCTGGAAGGCGTATATGGCTACTTCAAGGACTACCAGACCACCATGGTCAAGGACGTCAGCCAGAACGCCAAAGGTGCCGCGTTGCCGATGGTCGCGTTCGGCGCACCGGTGCGTAACTGGATCAAGCAGCAATACGGGGCGACCGTGAATGTGCTGGGCCTGGCGTCGATCAGTCCGAAGCCCGGGCTGAACGTCCCGGTACTGGGCGCCAATCACCCGAGTTACATCTGGTACGCCGCCGACCCGGCCACTTACACCGGCGACGATGCGCAAGCCAAGGCCGACGCCGCCGGCCTGACCGTCATGGGCCAGGACTTGAGCGCTGCCTGCTGGCAGGCCGGGATGGGCAGCAAACCGGGCAGCGACCCTTCGGCGCAGCTGAAAAGCTGCACTCAGACCTGGCAAGTGACCCAGAAGGAAAAAACCTGCGAGCTGTTCTACACCTCAATCCGCAACCTCACGCCCGAGCAAGCCACGGCCAAGTGCGCGACGGCACCGATCAAATCCCGGCTCGAACAGCTGCAGGCCCCGGCGCCAACGCCCGCGATCCCCGCGCCAGGCGTATAACCTTTTGCGCGTCAGTCATGGCTGACGCGCAAACACGCCCCATACCCCTGTCAGTTATGACAGTAGACCGTTGGGTTGATTTGCGAGACCTTGAGGCAAACCCCTGTGTTGCAGGGCTGACGGGAGCGTCAGTTTTGGAAGTCGCAACACGCTGCCGACAAGGACTGTTATGAAACCTCATCCTCCGCACCGGCCGTGCGTCCATCCGCCGGACGGCATTTACCCTTTTCCGGAGCTGCCGGTCAGCCTCGGATTTCCGTCCCTCGCCGACTTCGAAATTGTTTACAACGTCAGTGGTTCAGCGGTGGCCGTTGCGGCGCGGCGCGAATTTCCACGGATCAGTCGGATCTGCCGGGTGTCCGGGCATTTGTTGCCATACCGCAGTCGACATACCCGGCAACTGGCGCCGGGCATTCATGTCTATGACCCCTGCTTCAGCGGCCTGCTGCGGCATTCCTGCGATCCCAACGTGTTTTTCGACATGAGCGAACTGTGGTTGTGGGCGCTGAAAGACATCCGCCAGGGCGACAGCCTGACCATGGACTTTGCCGCCACCGAAGACCAATTGCTGCGCCAGTTCGCCTGCCAGTGCGGCTCGCCGGAGTGCCGAGGCTGGATCACCGGCTACGATGAGCCGCCAAACGCCGACGGCCAGCTGTTTTATCAGCACTGGCGTCGGCGCAGTCTCTGTTGAAAGGCGTTACAGCGTCTCGACCGGACGCAAACGGTACTGCGGCGGCAGTTGCTCGAAACCGCTGATGGTCGCGTTCAGGCTTTTCCAGCGCCCGTCCTTGATGCCGTAGATGCAACCGTGAATCGACAGCTTCTGCCCACGGTGCCAGGCGTTTTGCACAATGCTGGTGTGCCCGACGTTGGCCACTTGCTGGATCACGTTGAGTTCGCAGAGGCGGTCGACGCGTTCTTCCTCGGTCGCCAACTGGGCAAGTTCTTCGCGCTTTTCGTAATAAAGATCGCGAATCGAGCGCAGCCAGCCGTCGATCAGGCCCAACTGGCGGTCCTGCATCGAAGCGCGCACGCCGCCGCAACCATAGTGGCCGGTGACCAGGATGTGTTTGACCTTGAGCACGTCCACCGCGTACTGAATCACCGAGAGGCAATTGAGGTCAGTGTGCAGCACCACGTTGGCCACGTTGCGATGGACAAACAAGTCGCCGGGCAGCATGCCCACGATTTCGTTGGCCGGCACGCGGGCATCCGAACAGCCGATCCACAAGTACTCTGGCGTCTGTTGGCGGGCCAGCTTGGAGAAGAAGTCCGGATCTTCCTGTTTGATCGCCTCGGCCCAGCGTTCGTTGTTATCAATCAGATCTTGTAATTCGTTCATGCTGTAAAGCCTCAAGAATGATGCGCTGCTTTGACACACGACCGCCCGTCGGGGTCACGCGCCTGATGCAAATGTCCGGTGTTCCATGCCGGTGGAATTCTCGGCAGTCCAGTGGGTCCACCCTAGTAAGGCCCACACCAGGAGGAATTGCCATGACTGATTCACGACGTCCATTCGATGCGGTGCAACCCGAGCCGATCGATGATAACGAAGACCGCATGGGATCGATGCATGAGCTGGATTTCGATGACGAAGAACCCAGCGGCAAAATCGGCGATGAACTGCCGGAAAACCAACGTGAGCGGTTGATGCCCGAGGAACGCGTGCGCGAAGCCGGCATGACTGGCGCTTCGACCGATGATCACGAACCCACCGATGACGACATGAGCCCCGAAACGCTGATCCGGGAAGACGGCGCACGGGATGCCCATGAGGCGGGCGAAGATCATCAGGCGGATTGGGATTTGAGTGTTGTCGATGAAGACGATATTGGCGGAGGCAACGGGCTGGATGAGGCGGAGCTGGCAAAGCGCGACCCGCTGGACGGCAATCGTTGAGCTTGCGCGCCTGTTAAACCGCTTTCGCGAGCAAGCTCGCTCCCACAGTGGATCTGGTGAGTACACCTATGCTGTGACTGACATAAATCCCGTGGGAGCGAGCTTGCTCGCGATGGCGATCCGATGCCGCTTTTAAAACTCAGTCCACCAACGTGCAGGCCATGACGACCGCATCTTCACGCCCGCCAACCGCCGGATAATAATCCCGGCGCCGGCCAATCTCGTTGAAGCCGTATCGTTCATACAAGCGAAACGCCGACCGGTTGCTGTCGCGTACTTCCAGAAAGCATTCGCGCGCCTCTGCCTTATAGGCAATCGACATCAAATGCTCCAGCAGCGTCAAACCCAGCCCACGCCCCTGATTCTCCGGCTTGACCGTGATGTTCAGCAGATGCGCTTCATCAAGAATGATCTGCACCACGCCATGACCGACCTGCTGCTGCCCTTCGAACATCAACCAGATCTGGTATTTGCCCAGCCCGTCGAGAAAAATCCCCCGGGTCCAGGGATGGCTGTAGGCCGCGTATTCAATTTTCAGGACAGTGTCCAGGTCCGCCTCGGTCATCGGGCGAAACGATACCGCGTCACTCATTCGATTCTTTCCAGCGCGCCATCAGCCGACGCATGGCTTGCCAGACATCAGCCTTACGCTGTGGCTCTTCCATTAATAATTCCAGACCCGGCAGGGCCCAGACCGAGCCCAGGCCTTCGACCTGGAGTTCACGGTTGAAGGATTCGGCATTGGCCTCGCCGGCAAAACGCACCGCCGGCAAGCCGATCAGCCACACGCAGCCGCACGGTGCATCTTCGAGCCGGGCCGAGAGAAAACCCTGCACGAAGTCACGCGCCGCTTCCGGGCCCTGATCCATGGTGCCGCGCGTCAGCAGCGGCCAGCGCACCGGCTCGCCGATGATCTGCGGGCTGTCCGGCAGACCGGCGGCGCGCAGCATGTCCTTGAGCAGCAGGTAAGCCGGATCGCGGGTCTGGAACGCCTCACCTGTGGGTAACTCGACCAGCAGCAGGCAGCGACCGGCGCGCAGCAATTGCAGGGCGAAACGCGGTGGCGGGATTTGAGGGGTTTTGGCCACCACCGGCGCGGTCTCTTCCTCGACCTTGGCGTTGGGGCGCGTGCTGGCCAGCGATGGCCGTGGCACTTCGATCTTCACCCGCTCCGTCGGCGCAACCACAGGCTCGGCCACGGTTTTCGCGGCAGCGACAGGCGCGGCGGCAGGCACGACCGGCGCCTCGACCAGCGGCTCGGGCATCTCCAGCAGCTCGGGACGCGAGGGCGCGGCAAAGGGCAATTCGGTGCGCGGTAGCCAGTTGACCACCTGCATGGCGGTCAAATAGGCGCGACGACGGGACTCGATAAGCAAAGGTCGGCCACTTGTGGATAACTAAAGTGCGGTGATTCTACCGCCCTTCGCTCAAGATCGCCCGCGCTTGATCGATAGAAACCCTACAGCCCGTCCCACGAGTGAATCGCAGCGGCTGCGATGCAGTACAATCGCGGCTTTAAATCGTCAACCAGCCGGCCATTCCGATGATCGAACCCAAGCGCGTCTTGCGCGCCCTCGCTGAACACTGGGCACTTCTGGAGCCGCTGTGCGAGCATTTCGACCAAGGCACCTTGAGCCTCAACGAACTGCGCGCGCAACTGGCCGCCCAGCAACTCGACAGCACGCCACAGGACATCACCAGCCTGCTGGACGTGTGGATCCGCCTCGACATTCTGGTGCCCGTGGCGAAAAGCCCGAACCGGTTCGAGCTCAATGCGCAGATCCACGACTTCCTCGCTTACCTGCGCCGCGAGCATCGCCTGGGCCTGTGCCTGGAAATCGAAGCCTACCTGCGCCACCTCGAACGCCTGGCCGGTTACATCCAGGACGCGTTCGACGTGCGCGACGGCCACGACCTGGCGCGCCAGTTGCGTTTGCTCGACATGCGCGTACGCGATGTTCTGAAAAAACTCGCCAACGACGAACAGGCCCTGGTGGCCGTCGCCGAACGAGCCAAGACCAGCGACCGGCAAATCCCGCTGCGTCAGCGTTACGCGGAAGTGTTGGCGACGTGGGACGAATACGTCGAGCCGATGATTCAGTTGGTGAACGCCGACGGCGCCTTCGAACAAGGCGTGCGCAAGGTCGAAACCGTGTTGCTGAAGATGCTCACCGAGCAGCAACGCCTCGGCCACTTGGTCGACGACGACATGTTGCTGCGCACCCACGCGCGCATCCTCGAAATGCAGACCAGCGCCCAGTTGACCCTGCGTCACGCCCGCGAGCTGCTGTTACCACTGCGTGAAGAAGCCCGCCGCCACAACGCCGTGACCCGAGGCGCGGCGCTGGCCTTGTCGGCCATCCGCCGCAAAGGCATCGATGCGGTGCCGCAAGCGGCGATGCCGATGTTCACTCGGCCGCAAAGCACCTTCCTCGGCAGCGCCAGTCAGGTTGAAGCCTACGTTTATGCGCTGGCGCGTTTCGAGCCGAAACCGGCACGTTTCCCCAAGGCCCACAAAACCCGGAAAGGCGAAGCGCCGCGCGCGCCACGCACCGTCCGCGAGATGCTCGAACGCTGCGAAGACGCCCTGCCGATGCCAGACCTGATGACCTGGCTGCTGGAGCAGGAACCGAACGGCGCCACTGACGAATTGCTCTATTGGTTCTCGCGCCTGTCGCGGGAAAAACGCTTCAAACGCGAGCGACTGGAACGCCGCGATTACCACACTCACGAGCATCAGGTCAGCCTGCGCTCCTTCGCCCTGCTCTCGGCCGGCGACACCGCCGCCGAGAATTCTGCGAGCATCCCCCATGCATCTTGATCTATCCGAACTGTCCCAGCTGGCGCCGATCTTTCGCGAGCTGTTCAAGGGCTACCACGTCAGCCGCCGCGACCCGGAGCTGTACGCGCAACTGTCGAATTTCCAGGACCAGTACCGCACGCTGTTCAGGGCGTTGGGCTATGAACTGGTGTGCGATACCCGTGGCTTCTATTACTTCGTGCCGGACCTCGCCGCCGCAGCGGTGAACAAGACCGCGCAACGTCTGGCGTTGTTCACCTTCATCCTGGTCGAGCACTTGGCCGATCAGGGCCGCGACCCGGTCGCCGTGCTGGACGGTGGCAGCCTCGGCCGCGATGAATTGCCGTCGTTGCTGGAGAAATACCGCGACCTGTTCATCCAGGCCGAAGTGCAGACCGTCGAAGAACTCGAAGAAAAAATCATGCGCCGCATGACGCAGCTCGGTTTTGCCGGCGAAGAAAACGGCGTCTACCGCTTCCTGCCGCCGATGCACCGCTTCCTCGACGTCTGCCTGTCGGTTCAGCAAGACCGCGATCTGGCCGCCAGTCTGCACAGTGTGTTGCCGCTGCCCGTCCCGGTGTTGATCGACGACGACAGCGACGAAAAGCTGTTGGAAACCGATGATCCGCTCGATTTGAGCGACTTCGAAGAAAGCGAAGAAAGCGAAGAAGACGCGATGGCCCGCGCCATTGCCGAAGAACAGGAGACCGACGCATGAGCAAGGAACGCTACGGCATTCGCCGCTTCGCCCTTTTGAACACCGCCGGTTACAGCCTGGGTCTGTTTCCGCTGGAAGAACCTTTGTCGGTGTACGGCGCGAACAACCTCGGTAAATCGGCGTCGATCAACGCGCTGCAGTTCCCGATCCTGGCGCGCATGTCGGACATGAGTTTCGGCAAGTACAGCCTGGAACAATCCCGGCGTTTCTACTTCGCCTCGGACACCAGCTACATCCTCGTCGAAGTCTCGCTGCCCCACGGCCCGCACGTGATCGGCGTGGTCGGGCGCGGCCCGGGCGGTGGTTTCGGTCACCAGTTCTTTGCCTATGCCGGCAAGCTGGACCTGGCCCATTACCAGAAAAATGACACCTGCCTGCGCCAGAAAGAGCTGTTCAGCAACCTTGAACATGAGGGCCTGAAAGCCTACGAACTCAAACCGGATGAGCTGCGGCGCTTGCTGGTCGGCGGCCACACCTCGATTCCGCTGGACCTGACGCTGATCCCGCTGCGCTCCACCAGCGAACAGAGCCTGAAGACCTTCCGCGCCCTGTTCATCAACTTGTTGCACATGCGCGAAATCACCGCGGCCAAACTCAAGCAACTGTTCCTCGATGCCTTCGAACACAGCCTGCGTTCCGGCAGCGTCGATTACATCGCCGCGTGCGAAGAAGCGTTCCGCGATGTACGACGCATGGAGCAGGACTACAACTCGCTGGTCACCGCCGGCCCGTTGGTTGAAGCGCTGGCCTCAGGCGTTACCCAACGCAATATCCTGCGCGGCAAACTGCACCGCATCTCGCCGCTGCTCGACTCGTTGCTCGGCACTTGGTCGGACTACGCCAGTGCGCGCAAGGAAGAGCTGACGATTCAGGCCGAGCATTACCGCAACGAGCAGGACGCGCTGCAAAACGATCAGCGTGGCGGCACCCAGGAGCTGATGCGTCTGGAGCGGGAAATTACCGGCATCCAGCGTTGGCTTGGCGAGTTGTCGGTGCTCAAGCATCGCTTCGCGTTGGTCACTGACGTCAAAGTCCTTGAGCAGCAATTGCTCGCGGCCAAGGATGCGCACGATGAACTGGCCGGTGCGCTGGCACAGTCGCGGCAGTTCAGCGCCGAAGACCTCGACGAGCGTCTGCGGGATCTGGAAAAACGCCTGAAATCGGTAAAACAGCAACTCGATCACGCCGACAACAACAGCTACGCCCGTCTGCGCGAAGAGTTCTCGCAACAGGACGTCGAGCGCCTGATGCGTTTGTTCAACAGCGCGCTGTTCAGCCTGCCGCTGGGCGAACACGGCATTACGCTGGACGAGGACGGCCAGTGGGTCAAATCCCTGGAACTGATCCTCGATGGCTTCAAAGGCGAGCGTTTCGACGTGCCGGGGCTGTCCATCGACATCTCGCACATCGAACCTCCAGCGCTGCAAGCCTTGGCTGACCGCGCGGCGTTGCGTGATCAGAAAGAACGTCTGGAAAAAGAACTCAAACAACTGAAAACCCAGGCTGCCGTGGTCGCCGACCGCGCGGCGAGCAAGACCCAGACCGAAGCGCTGTACCAGCAAGTACTGGATGCGCAAAAAGCGTTGGAAGATTTCCGTCGCGCGCAAACCTTGAGCGCCGAAGAAGACGACAAGCTTGAGCAACTGGCGCAGATGGAAGCGGCGCAGGAAGAGTTGAAGCGTTCCAGTGACGCCTTCACCGAACGCGTCCAGCAACTGTCGGCCAAGCTGCAACTGGTCGGCCGGCAGATCGGCGACATGGAGGCCAAGCAACGCACCCTCGACGACGCCCTGCGCCGCCGTCAGTTGCTGCCGGCCGACATGCCGTTCGGCACACCGTTCATGGACCCGATCGACGATTCCATGGACAACCTGTTGCCGTTGCTCAACGACTATCAGGACAGCTGGCAGGGCTTGCAGCGCAGCGACGGTCAGATCGAGGCGTTGTATGCGCAAGTGCGCCTCAAAGGCGTGGCCAAGTTCGACAGCGAAGACGATATGGAGCGTCGTCTGCAACTGCTGATCAACGCCTATGCACACCGCACCGACGAAGCGCTGACCCTCGGCAAGGCGCGCCGTGCAGCGGTCACCGACATCGCCCGGACGTTGCGTAATATCCGCAGCGACTACGACAGCCTCGAGCACCAACTGGCGCTGTTCAACCGCGAGATCAACAAGCGTCAGGTGTCCAACCTGCAAAGCTTCCGCATCGTGCTCGCGCCGAACAAGGAAGCGCTCAAGCACATCGACCAGATCATCCACAGCGCCGGCCAATACGAAGAAGGCGAAACCCTTTCCGTGTTCGACCTGAGCCAAAGTGCCGATCAGGACAACAAGAACGAAGAAGCCAAGGAATACCTGGCGCGGCTGGTGGCGGCGAACCACAACCAGCTCGGCCTCAAGGATTTGTTCGAGCTGGCGTTCGAGATCACCAAGGTCAATGGTCAGCCGGTGATCCACACCGACATCGACGGCGCAGCGTCCAACGGCACCACGATGACCATCAAGGCGCTGACCAACATGTACTTGTTGCTGCACTTGATGGACCGCGACCAGGCCGGCCGTGTGCGTCTGCCGTACTACCTCGACGAGGCGGCGGACATTGACGAGAAGAACCAGGCGGCGCTGCTGGAAACCAGCCTGCAACTGGGCTTCGTGCCGATCCTGGCGAGTGTGAAACCGCAGGTCTGCGCCAGTGTCGCGATTGACCTGGAAGGTGGCAGTGGGCCGAATGGGATCTACATTGATGAGGCGGACTGGAAGTACATTCGTCGCCACGATGAGGTGAAGGCCACGGTGAACGCTGAAGCGGACGAGCCGGAGCTGGATGCGGTTTGAGATAAACCGTCAGAGGTGAAAAAGGCCGCGATCCAATGGATTGCGGCCTTTTTTATTGAGGGCATTCAGGGGCTCTTCGCGAGCAAGCCCACTCCCACAGTGGTTCTGCGCCGAGCACAAATCCACTGTGGGAGCGGGCTTGCTCGCGAAGGCGTCATCACAGACGCCCAATCATTTCCAGGCTACTTGCCGAGTGAAATCTTCGGCGCCCAGGTCAGCCATTCATCTTCAAACTTATCGAACAACGGGAAGGTCTGCTCGGCGCGCGCCGGGCTGCCCATGCGATCACCGTCCGGCGTGGCGAAAGCAATGCCGCCCTGAATCAGCGTCTCCAGCGATTCAGTGTGTACCGTCACACCTTTGAACAACCCGTAATCAAAACCAAAGCCGCTGGTGTTCCAGAAGCGCGTGCCACTGCGCACCAACGGCGCGTATTTTGGCTCGATCAGGATGTGCACCAGCACACGGTCTGCGGTCTGCCCCAGTTCATAGCCGGTGACTTTACCCACCGTGACTTCGCGATACGTCACCGGCACCCCGGTTTTCAGCGAGCCACGGCGAGCAGCGCTCAGGACCAGACTCAAACCGGCTTCTTGTCTGGCCAGCTCCGGTGGATTGGCCAGGGCGACGAAGTTCTTCTGCGGACCGAGGTTCTTCGGCGCGGGCTGCACTTCGATGTATTGGCCGGTGACCAACGTTTCAAGGTTGGACGTCTTGATCAGTCCCAGCTCAGGCTTGACCACCCAGAACTGACTGCCAACCCGGGCAATGCGCTCCGGTACTTCGGTAATCCGCGCGGTGAGGATCACCGATTGCAGGTCGTCAGTGAGGTCGACGTCTTCAATCTTGCCAACGTCCAGGCCTTTGAATCGCACCGGCGTACCGCTGCGTAAACCGTCGGCGCGATCAACCTTGATCGTGACTACGGTGCCTTTCTGGTTGGCATCGTCGTGGTTGGCGAACAAACGGAAACGCGGGATCTTCTTCTGCAGCGGCGCCTTCGCTTCCGGGGTTTCGAAAGCGATCCCGCCGGCCATCAGGCTTTGCAGTGATTCGCTCTTGACCTGTATGCCGCCGGTCAGTCCGCCCGTCAGCGTGATGCCACTGGCATTCCAGAAGCGCGTCGAGGCGTTGACGAGACCTTCGTACTCCTTCTCGATGTGGACGCCGATCACCAATTGTTTCTTGGTCTTGGAAAACTGATAGCTCTGGACCGAACCGACCTTGACCTGCTTGTAGAGAATCGGGCTGCCGACTTCCAGCGAGCCGAGGTTTTCGGTGAACAACACCAGGTGCAGCCCCGGCGAACGCAAGTCCAGTGGCGGCGCCTTGGGCCTTGCCACGAATTCCCGTTGCGGTGCGGAGCCCTTGTCGCCGGGTCGCACGGCAATGTAATTACCTTTGACCAAGGCTTCCAGGCCGGTGATGCCTGCGAGGGAGATCGACGGCTTGACCACCCAGAACTGCGTGCCGGTGACGAGGTAATCCTCGGCGAGCGGATCGAGGGTCAATTCAGCCGTGGCACCCGAGAGGTCCGGATCGATCTTCAGCGCTTTCAGGTTGCCGACCTGGATGCCTTTGTACATGACCGGTGTGCGGCCAGCCTGCAGACCTTCGAAATCGCTGAGCTTGACCTTGACCCGAATACCGGCGGCGGCCGCGTCGAAGTCTTCGTAGAGACGGAACGGCAGGCTTGGATCGGTAGGCGGGCTGTCCTTGCGGTTTTCCGGCGTGGCAAACGCAATGCCGCCCGCCACGATACTGGCCAGGGATTCGCTGCGTATTTTCACACCGGACAGGTTGGCGTCGATACTGATGCCGCTGGCATTCCAGAACCGCGTGTGTTTGCGCACGAGGCTGGCGTAGGTGGGCTCGATGAAGACTTTGAGTTCGACGGTGCTTTGGTCTTCCGAGAGCAAGTAGCTTTTGACCTGACCGACTTTGATCTGCTTGTAGAACACCGGGCTGCCACGGTTCAGCGAGCCCAGGCGATCCGCCTTGATGGTCAGGTGCAGACCGGGTTTGGAATCCGACAGCGGCGGTTCTTCGGCCAATGCTTTGAATTTGCGCGTCGGCTCGCCTTCGCCGGGGCTGATCGCCACGTAGTTACCGGAGACGAGGGTTTCCAATCCGGTGATGCCGGCCAGCGTCACGCTCGGTTTCACCAGCCAGAAGCGGGTACTGGTCTTGAGGTATTGCTCCACATCCTTGTTCATTTCGACAGTGGCGATCACGCCTTTGGAACTGCCTTCATCGTCGAGCTTGAGGGTTTTGACCTTGCCGACCGACATGCCTTTGTAGACCACTTCGGTCTTGTTGGCCTGAATGCCTTCACCACTTTCAAAACGCACCTGGATCTCGATGCCAGTCTCGTTATAGGCACGCCAGCCGAGCCAGCCGCCGATGATCAAGGCGATCAGGGGCAAGACCCAAATGGCGGACCAGTTCGAGGCCGGTCGGGTTTTAGCGGTAGGCAAATCAGTCATGGTCGTCGTCCGACTCCGTGTTATCCCAAATCAGTCGGGGATCGAAAGTAACGGCGGCAAGCATCGTCAGAATCACCACACTGGCGAACGCGATGGCGCCAAGATTGGCTTCGACGCTGGCAAGCCGTCCGAAATTCACGACCGCCACCAGGATGGCGATCACAAAGATGTCCAGCATCGACCAGCGGCCGATGAACTCGATAAAGCGGTACATCCAGATGCGCTGGCGCGCTGAAAGCGGCTGGCGGCGCTGCACCGAAAACAGCAGTAACGCGATGCCTACCAGTTTGAAGGTCGGCACCAGAATGCTGGCGATAAAAACCACGGCGGCGATGGGGATCATGCCGTGTTGCACCAGTTGGATCACGCCGGACATGATCGTGCTCGGATCGCCCTGCCCCAACGAGCTGACCGTCATGATCGGCAGCACGTTAGCCGGAATATAAAGAATCGCTGCGGTCACCAGCAGAGCCCAGGTGCGCGCCAGGCTGTTCGGGCGGCGAGCGTGGACCAGCGCACCGCAACGGGTGCAGGTCTGCTCGTCGGCGTCGGCGTCCTGCTTGTTCAACTCGTGGCACTCCATACAAGTCAGAATGCCCGCATCAATCGCCCGCATGGGCATCTTCTCCTGATAACGCCTGCCAGATCTGGTGAGGTGACATCACAACCTCTAACCAGACCTGAACCAACAACAAACCGATAAAACACGCCAAGCCAAGCCCGACGGTGACCGCTGCCATATCTGCCAGCTTCACGATCGCGACCAGAACGCCCATGAGGTAAACCTCGAGCATGCCCCAGTCCCGTAAATGGTGATAAATGCGGTAGAGCAACAAGCCGTAACTGCGACCGATGTCGAAGCGGATGCTTAACAGCACCGTTAACTGGCAGAGCAGTTTGAGCAGTGGAATCCCCATGCTGCAGAGGAACACAATCACCGAAACGCCTTGCATGCCGGTGTGGAACAGCCCGACAACGCCGCTCCAGACGGTGTCTTGCGACGACTGCCCGAGTAGATTGAGCTGCATGATGGGTAAAAAGTTCGCTGGCACGTATAACAATAACGCCGCAATCACCAAGGCGAGACTGCGCTGCACAACATTGTGCCGATGGGCGTAGAGCTCATAACCGCAGCGTGGGCAGAGGGCCTTCTCGCCGTGGGCGAGCTCGGGTTTGCGCATCAACAGGTCGCACTCGTGACACGCAACCAAGTCGCCCAGCGGTAATTCTGACAGCCCGGAGGCGTCAACCGGATCTGGCATAGAGGCTCTGGCTCCGAAAAAGGTGGGCCTATTCTAGTGTTCTAAACCGAAAATAACTGTGCAAATTTGTGTTGCCTGATTTTCTTACGGACAAAACAAAACCCCTACCTGCATACGCAGATAGGGGTTTCGGAATTTAATCTTGACGATGACCTACTCTCACATGGGGAAACCCCACACTACCAT
>NZ_JBNNWE010000068.1:0-32581 GCF_050280905.1 Pseudomonas sp. NPDC086278 | reverse complement strand
TGCAGGCGCTATTTGATTTCGCTGGCCATCAACTCACGACCTTCGGTCAGCACCGTGTCAGTCAAGATCAGTGCGTCTGGCATACCGCTTTCGCGAGCAAGCCCGCTCCCACAGGATTATTGGGGGCTGGGGAATTTGGGGACGTTCGTTGGTTCGGCCTGCGAAGAATCATCAGAAAACAACACAATTCACTGTGGAAGCAGGCTTGCTCGCGAAGGCGGTGTGTCAGTCAAGATCAGTGCGTCTGGCGCACCGCTTTCGCGAGCAAGCCCGCTCCCTCGGGGCTTTTATTTGGCTTGGTGTTAGAGCGGGCCGTTTGCGTCGTCCTGCGATTCCAGATCCCGTACCCGCGCTACGGCTTCATCACGGCTGCTGACGCCGAGCTTGCTGTAGATATGGCTCAGGTGCCATTTCACGGTTTCGGGGGAAAGTCCCAGTGCACGGGCGATTTTCTTGTTGGGCAGTGCCTGGGCCAGCAAGCGCACGACTTCGATTTCACGCTCGCTCAACGGCTCCATGCCTGCGGCGAGCGGTTTGCCCGTCGCGGCCGGGGCAGTTTTTTCAGTCGGTACGGCCGGCGTCGTCACGTTCGCCGCTTGCAGGCGTTCGACGTAGAACGCGAGCACGGGATCGAGCACTTCCTGGCTGGCGATGTCCGAGATCAAACCCAGCGCGTCCGGGTGAGCATCCAGCAACGTGCGCAACAACCCGAAGCGTTGCCCGCGGCGCAGCGCTTCCAGGACGTGGTCGCGCGCGGCACCCGGATTACCGCGCTGGGTTTCGATTACACCACTGAGCATCAACAGACGCACGGTACCGAGCTGGCGACGGTGCAGTTCGCAGGTTTCGATCAGCTGTTCAATTCGCTTTAACGCGCCGTCCAGATCACCTTGCGCCAGTTGCCAGCGAGCCCGCGCGTTCTCGGCCAGGATGTGGATTTCCTTAAGCGCAGTTTGGCCCGCCTCGGGGTGGCGCGCATCGATGGCTTCCAGTCGCAGCAATTTGGCCTGCGCCTGCGCGGGTTCGCCGAGGATCAACAGCCAGCGCACCTGCCACGTCAGGCAATACGCTTGCAGGCGGTCCAGGCCAAGTTTGATGGCGTACTCATCGAGCCGTTCGACAAATGCCATCGCCTCGTGATGGTTGCCCGCCAGCCACTGCGCATTCCACAACACCTGCAACACACGCAGCACAGAGTCGGGAATCGAAATCCGCTCCAGAATATCGATCCAGCCCGACAGCAATTTGAACGCCGCGTCGACCTCATTGGTTTCGTACAACACCTCACCCAGCAGCGCCGCAGAGAGGTACGTCGCGTCGGTGCCGGCCTTGCCGCAATGGGCGGCTTCGTGCATCACATCGCGGTAAACCCGTTCGGCCTGCTTCATCTGGCCTTCGAGGGCATGGCTCAAGCCGATCATGCAGCGGCCCTGCAAACTGCCGGCGGAAGTTCCGAGGAACGGTTCGCCATTGATCAGCAGCGCCGGGCGGTCAAGTTGCACCTGCCGTGCCTTTTCATATTCGCCCCGGTGCATGTAGAGCCAGGACAGGATGTTGGTGCACGAGCCAATGGCAACGCTGTTACTCCCCGCCGGCGGGTCGAGCAATTGCGGCAGGACGGTCATCGCCGCGTCGGTGTCATCGCGCTGCAATGCCAAGGAGGCCCGGAGCAGGGCAATCATGAAGCGGTCATGGACGTCGCTGTCGGGCACGTCGTTGAACAATTGATCGAGACTGCGGCCGCAGGCCGCGAAATCCCGGGCATAGAGCTGCATCCGCGCTTTGAGGATGCGCAATTTCACCCGCGCCTGCACTTGCTCGGCCGGCAGCAATCGCACCAGTTCGATCAACATCCGCAAGTCGCCGTGGGCGTACAGCGCTTCGGCGTGTTGCTCCACCAGGCCGGCGGCCGCGTCGGGATTGCCCGCCATGACCGCGTGGTGCACCGCTTCGTCCAGATGCTGCTGGTCACGAAACCAGGCCCACGCCCGGGCATGCACCGCCTGTTGTTCGTTCTTGCTGCGCGAATCGAAATACTTGAGCAGGGTTTCGCGCAACAGCGGGTGCAGGCGATACCAGGTTTCGCGTCCGGCGCTGTCCACTGGAATCAGAAACAAATTGTCCCGCTCCAGGCGCGCGAGCAGGGCGTTGGCGTCGCGGACGGCTTCCGTATTGCCACTGAGTGCTGCGCACAGCGAGGCGCAGAAGCGGTTGCAGACCGCCATCAACAGCATCAGGTCCAGGTCGGTCGGCGACAGATGTGACAGCACCTCGACTTCGAAAAACCGGGCAAACGCCTGGTCGTCCCGCACCTGGATTTGGTCGGCGGCGGCCGGGCGGTTTTTCTTGCGGCTCACCGCCAGCAGTTGCAGCCCGGCGACCCAGCCGTCCGTCAGTTCATGCATCAGCTTGGCGTCACGGGCGCTGATCTCACCCAGTTGCGCCTTGAGAAACTGTTCGGACTCGGTCGGGGTAAAACGCAAGTCGCGCAAGTTTAGTTCCAGCACCAGTTCCTGGCTGCGCAACCGCGCCAGCGATAACGGCACCGCGCTGCGCGACACCAGTGCCAGGTGCAGATTGGCCGGTGCGTAGTCGATCAGCCATTGCAGCGCCTGATGAATGCCAACGTCGGTCAAGTGGTGCAGGTCGTCGAGCACCAGCACCAGTTCGCGGCCACGGCTGGCAATGCTGCGCACCAGGGTGATGACGGTCCGTTCCACTGCTTCACTGTCGATGCCGCGACCTTCCAGTTGCATGGCCTCGTGCACCAGGCCCGGGTCGATCTGGCCGAGGCTGGCCAGCAAATAGTCCATGAAACGCGTCAGCTCGTTGTCGTCGGCCGACAGCGTCAGCCATGCAACGTCGAAGCCCAGCGGCAACAGCGCCTGGCGCCAGGCAATCAACGTCGAGGTCTTGCCGCAACCCGCCGGGCCTTTGAGCACGATGCAGCGCTGGCGACGGGCCTTGAGCATTTGTTCCTGTAGACGTTCGCGGGAAATCAGCCGCCCGGCGCTGCGTGGCGGGATCAGTTTGGTGCTGACAATCGGCGACTGGGCCGGATTCATGACCTGGCTGACGAGCGTGTCCAAGGCATTGGACTTGCGGGGTTTGTCCATGGGGCTGTCCGAATCTTTTTCTTATGAGCATGCGTGAATCCAGGCGAGTGTAACGCACCGCCTCCAAGTCATGGCCCTGTGTTTGGCATTCGCCACCCGATGCGGGTGGTGGTCGGGGGGCGCGGGATTGATTTACTGGATGGCACAAAATAGGGGGGCCGACTGGCGCTCCGTCAGAGCAATGGAGCGGCGGTAATGGGTGTATTGAGCGGCATTCGCGTGGTGGAATTTGAGGCAATCGGCCCGGCGCCGTTTGGCACGATGTTGCTGGCGGACATGGGCGCCGACGTGGTGCGCATTGACCGGCCCGTGGCTGCGAGCGACCTTGGGCCCAAGTTTGAGGGCAAGCGTGCCGACATCACCGGGCGCAACCGTCGTTCGGTGACCCTCGACCTGAAAAACCCTGACAGCGTCGCCGCCGCGCTCGAATTGATCGAGCGCGCCGATGTGCTGATCGAAGGCTTTCGCCCCGGCACGATGGAGCGTCTGGGGCTTGGCCCGGACGTGGCGCTGGCGCGTAATCCGCGCCTGGTCTATGCGCGGATGACCGGTTGGGGCCAGACCGGGCCGATGGCGGATCGCGCCGGCCATGACCTGAATTACATCGCCTTGTCCGGCGTGCTGTCCGCCATCGGCCCGGCTGGTGGTAAACCGGTGCCGCCGCTGAACCTGGTGGGCGATTACGGCGGTGGCGGCATGTTGTTGGCGATGGGCGTGCTGGCCGCGTTGGTGAATGTGCAGCGCGGTGGCGCCGGACAAGTGGTCGATGCGGCCATGACCGAAGGCGCGGCGCAGCTGGGTTCGGTGATATGGGGGCTGTTGGCTGGCGGTCACTGGACTGAACAGCGCGGCAGCAACCTGCTGGACGGCGGCGCGCCGTGGTACGACACCTACGAGACCCTCGACGGCCAGCACCTGTCGATCGGGCCGATCGAGTCGCGGTTCTACGGCGAAATGCTGGAGATCCTCGGCCTGACGGGCGCTGACCTGCCACGGCAACACGACCGCGCCGGCTGGCCGCGGTTGCGTGAAGCCTTCACCACCGCTTTCCTCAGCCGCACCCGCGAGCAGTGGGCCCGAGCGTTTGAACACAGCGACGCCTGCGTCGTGCCGGTGCTTGGTTTGGTAGAAGCCACCGAGCACCCCCACAGTGTGGCGCGCGGCAGTTTCATCGAAGTCGACGGCGTGGTTCAGCCGGCGCCGGCCCCGCGCTTCCAGAGCACCCCGTCAGCTCAACCGCGACCGGCGCCGCAACGTGGCGAACACGGCGAGGCGGCATTGCGCGACTGGGGTTTCGATAGCACGGCTATCGGACGCCTGCGTGAGCTGGGCCTGGATTTCAAGGCTTGACGGCCACTTTATAACAACAACAAACGCAATCCCGGAGCGCAGGAGTTTACCCATGGCCATTCAGTTCAAGATCATCGAGCACGTGGCGGTCATTACGCTCGATGCGCAACCGTCGAACAATGCGCTGACCGTCAGCGACCTGATGCACCTGCGCAAGACGCTGGTGGCTTGTCAGGATGACGAACAGATTCGCGTCATCGTCCTGACCGGCGCCGGGGAGCAGGCGTTTTGCTGTGGTACGAGCGTGCGCGAGCCCTCACGCGTGCTGCCTGGTTTCGTCGCCGGGGCCCTGAAAAGCCGCGAGACCGAAGCCGAGGAGGGGGGCTACGCGCGCCTGTTCGACCTGAGCGATCTGGAGATCTGGAAACCGGTGATCGCGGTCATCAACGGCACCTGCCTGGGCGGTGGCCTGGAACTGGCGCTGCAATGCGACCTGCGCATCGCCGCCGCCAGTGCCACGTTCGGTTTGCCCGAAGTGCGCGACGCGACGATTCCGGCGGCGGGCGGCGTGCAATACCTGCTGCGTGCGGTGCCTGCCGCCCACGCAATGAAAATGGCCCTGACCGGTGAACCGATCAGCGCTCAGGAGGCGTTGCGCATCGGGTTGATTATCGACCTGCTGCCGCCAGACCGGCTGATGTCGGCGGCCCTGAGCCTGGCCGAGCGCATCGCCGCCAATGGCCCGCTGGCGGTGCAGTCGATCAAGCAACTGGCGGTGCAGACTGCGCACCTGACGCCGCGGGATTTTGTGATTCAAGCCCATTTGCACTGGGGGTTGTTGCGCGACAGCCAGGATCACATCGAAGGGCGCCTGGCCCAGGTCGAGCAGCGCTCGCCTACGTACATCGGCGCCTGACGCCCCGCGAAGCTTGCTTACCTGACAACAATAATTACAGGAATCCAGCATGTATTTGACTCAAGGACTGCACCGTGTTTTGCAGCAGCGACCTCATGCCCTGGCGACGGTCTTTCGCGATCGCCGCCGCACCTATACCGAACTGACCGACCGTGTTGCGCGTCTCGCCGGCGCCTTGCAGCACCTGGGGATGCAGGCCGGTGACCGCGTGGGCCTGCTCGGCTTGAACTCTGACCGTTTTCTCGAATATTTCCTCGCCACCTGGTGGGGTGGCGGCGTGGTCAATCCGGTCAACATCCGCTGGAGCGTGCCGGAGATCGTCTACTCGCTGGACGACTGCGACACGCGCATCCTGATGATCGACGACACCTTTTTGCCGATGGCCGAGGCCATTGCCAGTTCAGCCAAGGTCCGGCCATTGTTGATTCACGTCGGTGACGGTCCAGCGCCCGATGGCATGCTGTCTTATGAGCAAATGATCGGCGACAACGAGCCGGTCGACGATGCCTTCCGGGGTGGCGACGACCTCGCCAGCATCATGTACACCGGCGGCACCACCGGCCGGCCGAAAGGCGTGATGCAGTCGCACATGAACCTGTGGACCGCGGCAGTGGCCCGCGCGGCGGACGTACCGGTGGACGCGGATGCGCTGACGTTGCACATCGCGCCGATGTTCCACCTCGCGGCACTGTCGCGGGTGATCCTGATCTCGTTGCTGGGCTTGCCGAGCATCTTCGTGCCGGCCTTCGATGCGCTGGACGTGATGCGCACCATCGAGCGCGAGCGGATCACCGACATCCTGATTGTGCCGACCATGTTGCAGGCACTGATCATGCATCCGGACTTCAACCAATATGACCTCGGCTGCCTGCGCAGCCTGACGTATGGCGCCTCGCCGATTGCCGTACCGCTGCTGGAACTGGCGCTCGAAGCCTTGCCGAATGTCGAGTTCACCCAGGGCTACGGCATGACTGAAGCCGCGCCGCCGATTTCCGCCAACGGCCCGAAAAACCACAGTGCCGAAGGAATCGCCAATGGCCGCTTGCGTTCGGCCGGGTGCCCGGGGCTTGGCGTCATAGTGCGCATCGTCGACGAACACGACAACGAGGTGCCGCGCGGCACCGTCGGCGAAGTGGTGGTGCGTGGCCCGAACATCATGCTCGGCTACTGGAACAATCCCGAGGAGACCGCCAAGGCGTTGCGCGGCGGCTGGATGCACACCGGCGACGGCGCCTACATGGACGCCGATGGCTACATCTATATCGTTGATCGCTTCAAGGACATGATCGTCAGCGGTGGCGAGAACGTGTACTCCGGCGAAGTCGAAAGCGCCATCGCCAGTCACCCGGCGGTCGCGGCCTGTGCGGTGATCGGCATTCCTTGTGGTCAGTGGGGCGAAGCGGTGCACGCGGTAATCGTGCTCAAACCGCAAGCTGAAGTGCCGGGCGCCGAAATCATCGAGCATTGCCGCCGACAGATTGCCGGCTACAAAACGCCTAAAACGGTCGAGTTCCGCGCAGCGCTGCCGCTGTCAGGCGCCGGCAAGGTGCTCAAGCGTGATCTGCGTGAACCGTTCTGGGCCGGCAGAGATCGGGGGGTGAGCTGATGGGCGCGGCCGTTGCGAGGATCCCGCAGGGTTTCTCGGCACTGGAAAGACGTTCGGGATTCCTGCGCAGTTGCGGTGATTTCTACGTCCACGATGATTTGCCGATCCTGGGCGTACGCCTCGAAGCGCATCACCTGAACTATGTGCGCATCGCCCATGGCGGGTTTCTTGCCACGGTGGCGGACAGCGCGTTCGGGGTGATTTTGCGGCGCGCGTCGGTGTCGCAATCGGTAGCAATCACGGTGAACCTGAATGTCGATTACATCGGGCCGGTACACGAAGGCGACTGGCTCGAAGCACATGTCGAGGTGCTGAAAACCGGTGGCACCTTCATTAACGCCAGTTGCCTGCTGAAGGTCGGCGAGCGCCTGGTGTTGCGCGCCAACGGTGTCTTCACGGTGTGGCGGGGCAAGTTGCCATGTACCTGACCCAATGCCTGCAACGCACCCTGCAACAAACCCCGGATCACCTCGCGACGATTTTCGGTGAGCGCCGCCAGACCTATCTCCAGTTTGCCGAGCGCATCGCCCGTCTGGCGGGCGGTTTGCAACGTCTGGGGATGAGCGCCGGTGATCGGGTCGGCATCCTCGCGCTGAATTCCGATCATTACCTGGAAACGCTCATGGGCGTCTGGTGGGGCGGCGGCGTGCTCAACCCGGTCAACATCCGCTGGAGCGTGCCGGAGATTGTCTACTCGCTGGACGATTGCGGCACGACGATTTTGATGGTTGATGAGCATTTCGCAGCGCTGGCTGACGGTATTCTCCGTACTGCCCGCCAGGCGCCGCTGATGATCTATGCGGGTGAGGGCGACGTACCGGCCGGCATGCTCGGGTTCGAGCATCTGATCGCCGAGTCGACGCCCGTCGAGGACGCCGGGCGCGGTGGTGATGACCTCGCCTGCATCATGTACACCGGCGGCACCACCGGTTTTCCGAAAGGCGTGATGCAGTCGCACTTGAATCTGTGGTCGGCGTGCATGCCGCGCATGGTCGACATGCCACCGGTGCAAGGGGGGCGGTTGTTGCACGTCGCGCCGCTGTTCCACATCGCCGGTATGGCGCGGGCCCTGATCCAGTTTCTGGCCGGTGAAACCCATGTGCTGGTTCCGGGTTTCGAGGCCGAAGCGCTGCTGCAGATCATCGAGCGCGAACAGGTCACCGAGACGCTGCTGGTGCCGACGATGATCCTCGCGCTGCTGGCGCATCCGGACTTTGATCGCTATGACCTCGGCAGTCTCAAGCGTCTGACTTACGGGGCTTCGCCCAGTGCCGGCGAGATGGTTGAACAGGTGCTCGCGCGGCTGCCGGGGATTGAGCTTTCACACTCTTACGGGTTGACCGAAGCGTGCCCGGTGGTGTCGAGCAACCTGCCGTGTAACCACACACCCGAAGCGCGCATGAACGGCCTGTCGCGTTCGGTCGGACGCGGCGGGTTGGGGGTGAACGTGAAGATCGTCGACCCGCAAGGCGATGAAGTCCCGCGCGGTACGGTGGGCGAGATTATCGTGCGCGGGGCGAACATCATGCGCGGTTACTGGAACAAGCCCGAGGAGACCGCCAAGGCCTTGCGCAATGGCTGGTTGTACACCGGTGATGCCGCCTACATGGACGAGCAGGGTTATCTGTTCATCGTCGACCGCTTGAAGGACATGATCGTCAGCGGTGGCGAGAACGTGTATTCGGCCGAGGTTGAAAACGTCCTGGCGCGGCACCCGGCGGTGGCCATGGCGGCGGTGATCGGCGTTCCTCATGAACAATGGGGTGAGGCGGTGCATGCGGTGGTGGTGCGCAAGCCTGGCGCTGACGTCGACGCCGAGCAATTGCGGCGGTATTGCCGTGAATTCATTGCCGGCTACAAGTGCCCGAAAAGCATCGAGTTCCGCGACGGACTACCGCTGTCGGCCGCCGGCAAAATCCTCAAGCGCGAGCTGCGCAAATAGCTACACCGCCCCTGTGGGGTCGGGTTGCTGCGCCAATTTCGTTTCTCTGGCCGCCCGCATTTTGCTACCCGATCCGGGTGGCTGCATGACCCACCCCCATCAATACAGTGGACCTACGAACCGGGCGCCTGTTTGCCCGGCAATCCACTGGAGATCCCGATGCACATCAACCGTACCGTCTACCGTGAAGACCACGAAATGCTGCGCGAAACCGCGCGCCGATTCTTCGAGCGTGAATGCCTGCCCAAGCAAACGCAGTGGGACGAGGCCGGACAGGTTGACCGGGAAACCTGGCTCAAGGCCGGTCGCCACAACCTGTTGTGTCTCACCGTACCGACCGAATACGGCGGCGGTGGCGGTGACTTCGGTCACTCGGCGGTGTTGATCGAAGAGCTGTACCGCGCGGGTGTGTCGGGCTGGAGCCTGGGTGTGCATTCCGACATCACCGCGCCGTACATCGTGCGTCTTGGCACCGAAGAGCAGAAGCACAAATGGCTGCCGAAAATCTGCTCCGGTGAAACCGTGCTGGCCATCGCGATGACCGAACCCGGCACCGGTTCCGACCTCAAGGCCATCCGCACCACCGCCGTGCGTGACGGTGACGAGTGGGTGATCAACGGCAGCAAGACGTTCATCAGCAACGGCCTGACCTGCGACATGGTCGTGGTGGTGTGCAAAACCGATCCGAGTGCCGGCGCCAAGGGTTGCAGCCTGATCATGGTCGAGTGCAACCGCGAAGGTTTCCGGCGCGGGCGCAAGCTGGAGAAGGTCGGCCAGGCGGCCGCCGACACCGCCGAACTGTTCTTCGACAACGTGCGTGTGCCCGTGGGCAACCTGTTGGGCGAGGAAAACAAAGGCTTCATCCACCTGATGGAAGAGCTGCCGCAAGAGCGCCTCGTCATTGCCCTGTACAGCGCCGCCAAACTCGAACGCCTGCTGGAACAGACCGTCGAGTACGTGAAGGACCGCAAGGCGTTCAACCAGACCGTGTGGGACTTCCAGAACACCAAATTCAAACTCGCCGACATCAAGGCGCAAGCCACGGCGGTGCGGCTGACCATCGACCACTACATCGGTGAACACATGCGTCGTCGCCTCACGGTGCAGGAGTCGGCGATTGCCAAGCTGTTCGCCACCGAAACGCTGTGGAAATGCATCGACGACATGGTCCAGCTGCACGGCGGCTACGGCTACATGCTCGAGTACCCGATTGCCCGCGCCTTCGTTGACATGCGCGTGACGCGGATTTTCGGCGGCACCAGCGAAGTCCTGCGCGAGTTGATCGCGCGCCAGTTGTAACCCTTTCCCCCTCATTTTTTCAGGTGACAGCATGAGCGAAAAAGTACTGGTTGCCGGCGTTGGCATGATCCCGTTCAGCAAGCCGAGCGCCAGCCCGACCTACGTGCAGATGGGCGCCGAAGCGGTGCGCCGCGCGCTGGCCGATGCGGGCATTGATTACAACCTGGTGCAGGAAGCGTACGCCGGTTACGTCTACGGCGATTCGACCTGCGGCCAGACGGCGCTGTATGAAGTGGGCATGACCGGCATCCCGGTGGTCAACGTCAACAACAATTGCTCGACCGGTTCGACCGCGTTGTACCTGGCGCGCAAGGCCATCGAGTCCGGTGCGGCCGACTGCGTGCTGGCAGTCGGTTTCGAACAGATGCAGGCCGGCGCACTGAAATCCCATTGGGACGACCGTCCGGTTACCCGGGAACGCTTTCTGCCGATTCTGCGCGGGCTGACCGCCGACATGGGCGATATGCCCCAGGCGATCCGCACCTTCGGTGGGGCCGGGCGCGAGTTCATGCGCAAATACGGCACCAAAATGGAGACCTTCGCCGCGGTGCGCGCCAAGGCCAGCCGTCATGCCGCCAACAACCCACTGGCGCTGTTTCGCAAGGTGCTCAGCGTTGAAGAGGTGATGAACGATCCGGTGATTCTGCCGGGCGTGTTGACCCGGTTGATGGCGTGTCCGCCGACCTGCGGCGGCGCCGCGGCGATCCTGGTGTCCGAGCGTTTTGCGAAAAAACACGGCTTGCGCCGCGACGTGGAAATCGTCGCTCAGGCAATGACCACCGACACCCCGCAATCCTTCAACTTCGACCAACCGTCGCTGCTCGATTGGGTGGGTACGCACATGACCCAGGCGGCGGTCGGTCAGGTGTATGAAAAGGCCGGTGTCGGTCCGCAAGACATCGATGTCTGCGAACTGCACGACTGCTTCGCGCAGAACGAAGTGATTTGCTACGAATCACTGGGCTTTTGCCCCGAAGGCGGTGCCGAGAAATTCGTGATGGACGGCGACAACACCTACGGCGGCCAAATCGTGATTAACCCCTCGGGCGGCCTGCTGTCGAAGGGGCATCCGCTGGGTGCCACCGGTCTGGCGCAGTGCTATGAGCTGACCCAGCAATTGCGCGGCAACGCCGAGCAGCGTCAGGTGGCCGGCGCACGCCTGGCGATGGCGCACAACTTGGGGCTGGGCGGTGCGTGCGTGGTTACGCTGTACGGAAAAGTCAGCGGAGGTGGCCAGTGAGCCGCTTGCTGGACGCTTTTCGCCTGACCGCGTTACCGCCACACGCCGAAGCCTTTCGCGCTGAAGTGAAACGCTTTCTGGCGGACAACCTGCCGGCGGTTTCGGCCGATGTCCGCGCGCGCAGCTGGACCGGTTTCGATGCTGCCTTCAGCCGCCAACTGGCCGCCCGTGGCTGGGTCGGTTTGACCTTGCCGCACGCATATGGCGGCGCGGGCCTGGATGCGTTCAGCCGCTTTGTGCTGGTCGAGGAATTGCTCTCGGCCGGCGCGCCGGTGGCCGCGCACTGGATCGCGGATCGCCAGAGCGGCCCGCTGATCCTCAAGTTTGGCAGCGATGCGCAAAAGGATTTCTACCTGCCGCGCATCTGCGCCGGTCGCGCGTTTTTCTGCATTGGCATGAGCGAGCCCAACTCGGGCTCGGACCTGGCCAGCGTGCGCAGCCGTGCGACCCGTTGCGAGGGCGGCTGGCGCTTGAGCGGGCGCAAAATCTGGACCACCAACGCGCATCACGCCGACTACATGATCGCGCTGGTGCGCACCAGCGGTTCGCCCGAGGACCGCCAGAACGGCTTGTCGCAATTCATCATTGACCTCAGGCAGCCGGGCATCAGCGTGCGGCCCATCGTTGATCTTGCCGGCGATGCGCACTTTTCCGAAGTGGCGTTCGACGACGTGCTGCTCGGCGAAGACGCCTTGGTCGGCGAGGAGGGCAGCGGCTGGAAACAGGTCAACGCCGAGCTGGCGTTCGAGCGCAGCGGGCCGGAGCGTTTCTACTCCAGCGTGGTGCTGCTCGATCTGTGGGCCGACACCTTGCGTCGTCAGGGCGCCGGCGCCGCCGAAGCCTCGTTGCTCGGCAGTTTCCTTACGCAACTCACCTGCCTGCGCAACCTGTCGGTGGCGCTGACGGCGTTGCTCGCACGCGGCGAAAGCCCGGTGGTGGAGGCCGCGCTGGTCAAGGACATCGGCACCGAATTCGAACAGGCGATTCCGGCAGCGATTGCGGCCGCTATCAGCGCCCACCCGGACGCGACGGTAGATGCCGAGTTGTACCAGACCGTCGCTTACCTGAACCAGGTCGCGCCGACCTTCTCGTTGCGCGGCGGCACCCGGGAAATCCTGCGCGGCATGATCGCCCGTGGCCTTGGCCTGCGTTGATATGGAATAGGAAACATCGTCATGTTCACTGAAGCGATTGAAAAAATTCTGACTGACCTGTGCACGCCCGCCCAGGTGCGTGCTGTTGAAAACGGCGAGGGTGCCAACGCGTTGTGGCGCGCGCTGGAAGAGGGCGGGTTTCTTGAACTGTTGACCCCACAAGCGGCTGACGGCGCGGGGCTGGCTCTGGCGGATCTGTTACCGATTTTGCTCGCCTTCGGGCGTCATGCGCTGCCGCTGCCGGCAGCACAGAGCATCGCCGCGCGGGCATTGCTGCGCGACTGCCCGCAGGCACCGCCAGCCGGCATGTTGACCCTCTCCGGGACTGCCTGGCGAGACGCCTATGGTTCGTTGTGTGTGCCGCGATTGAGCTTCGGCCTGCTCGCCGATTTTGCGCTGGTCAACTTCAGCGGTGAGTTGTTTCTGCTCGATTGCACCCTGGCCCGGCGCAAGCCGACCGGCGTACACGGCAGCCAGTGCGCCACGTTGTATTGGCCAGCGGAAACACTCGGCATCTCGGTCGGAAGCAACGGTGAAGAGGTCGGCGTGTTCAACGCGGCGATCCACGCGGCGGCCATCGCCGGGGCCATGGAGCGCGTTCTCGACATGACGCTGGACTATTGCAATGACCGGGTTCAGTTCGGCAAGGCAATCGGCAAGTTTCAGGCGGTTCAGCACCAACTCAGCGTAATGGCGGAGCAGGTTGCCGCCTCGCGCATCGCCGCCGAACTGGCGTTTGCCGGTGACCAGCCAGTGCCTGCCTTGATCCCGACGGCCATTGCCAAGGCACGCACCAGCATGGCCGTGTCGCCAGTGGCCGCCACCGCTCACGCTCTGTTCGGCGCCATCGGCGTCACCGAAGAACTGGACTTGCAGCTGTTCACCCGCCGCCTGCACGAGTGGCGCATCAGCGAAGGGTCGGAAACCTATTGGAACGGTGTGGTCGGCCTAGCGATGTTGGCGCAGCCGGGCGCTACCGCCAGTGCATTCGTGCGTGACGTCATCCCCTTTGCTTAAGGACTTACCCATGAGCCAGTTTCTGAAGTACGAACAGGAAGGTCACATCGTCACCCTGACGATGAATGATCCCGAGCGCCGTAACCCGTTGACCGGCAACAGCGCCGTGCCGGAATTTCTCGAAGCCATCGAACGCATCGAAAGTGACAGCCGTGTGCGGGCGGTGATTATCACGGGCGCCGGCACCGCGTTTTGCTCCGGCGGCAACGTTCGCGACATGGACCGCTACGCAAAAATGTCGGGCATGGAATTGCGTCAGGAATACCGCACCGGCATTCAGCGCCTGCCGCTGGCGCTGTTCAATCTGGAAGTGCCAGTGATCGCGGCGGTCAACGGCGCGGCGATGGGGGCCGGTCTGGACCTGGCGTGTATGTGCGACATCCGCGTGGCCTCCGAGCACGCCAGATTTGCCGAGAGCTTCGTCAAGCTCGGGATCATTCCCGGGGACGGCGGCGCGTGGTTACTGCCGCGCATTATCGGTTTGTCCCGCGCCACCGAACTGACCTTGACCGGGCAGATGATCGACGCGCGTCAGGCTGAGGAGTGGAACCTGGTGTCCCGCGTGGTGCCGGCCGAACAATTGCTGGACAGCGCCCGGGAAATCGCCGCGGCGATTGCCGCCAACCCGCCGCACGCGGTGCGCCTGGCCAAGCGCCTGTTGCGCGAAGCCTTGCACACGCGCCTCGACACGCTGCTGGAAATGTCAGCGAGTTTTCAAGTGATGTCGCACCAGACTGCCGATCACCGCGAAGCCGTGGCGGCGTTTATCGAGAAGCGGCCAGCGATGTTTACCGGCTGAGTGTCACCGAGGGTAACGCCCGGCGAGCACTGCGCAAACCGGGTCGTTACGCGAGCAGAAAACACCGGGAAACGCTTCATCCAAATCACCCATTCGGGTGTCAGGGCCTCACGGGCGCCTCGCTAGCATGAGCGCTCACCACGTCATCCTTAACCGGAGAAACCGCATGACAAAAACAACAATGCGCGGAGTCTTCCAGCCAAGTCTGCTGGCCGTAGCTGTAACGATTGCCACCTGCGCGAGCACGTCTGCTCACGCTGTCGAATTCAATATCGGGGAGATTCAAGGGACGTTCGACTCGTCGCTGTCCATCGGCGCCAGTTGGTCGGCGGCGAACCCGGACAAGCAGTTCATTTCCAACTTCAACTCCCAGGGCGTCACCGGTGGCCAATCAGCTTCCCGGACCACTGACGACAACCGTTTGAATTTCAAGAAGGGTGAAACCTTCTCGAAGATTTTCAAGGGCGTGCATGACTTGGAACTGAAGTACGGCGACAGCGGCGCCTTCGTGCGTGGCAAGTATTGGTATGACTTCGAGTTGATGGACGAGAGCCGTCCGTTCTACGACATCAACGACAGCGGCCGCGATCGTGCGGCGAAGTCGTCCGGGGCGATGTTCCTCGACAGCTTTGTCTACCACAACTACAACATCGGCGATCAGGTCGGCAACGTGCGTCTCGGCAAGCAAGTAGTGAGCTGGGGCGAGAGTACGTTCATCGGTAACTCGATCAACAGCATCAACCCGATCGACGTCGCCGCTTTACGCCGTCCGGGTGCCGAGGTGAAGGAAGGGCTGATCCCGGTCAACTTGCTCTACGTCTCCCAAGGCCTGGCCGACAACGTCACCGCTGAAGGTTTTTATCAGTTGGAATGGGATAAATCCGTCGTCGACAACTGCGGCACGTTCTTCGGCAACGACGGCGTTCCGCAAGGGTGTGATGACCGCCTGGTGATCGCCGGCCTGGACTTGCCGCCTGGCGTGGCGAAAAACACCGGCAGCCTCGCGGCCATCGCCGCCGGCACTGACGACGCCTTTATTCCGCGCCTGCAAGACCACGACGCCCGCGACGGCGGCCAGTACGGTCTGGCGTTGCGCTGGTACGTGCCGGAGGCCAACGACACCGAGTTCGGCGCCTACGCGATGAACTACCACAGCCGCAACCCGTACCTGAGCATCACACAAATGAGCAACCCGGCCGGCGGCGTGGCCTCGGCGCGCAGTGCCCGGTACTTCATCGATTACCCGGAAGACATTCACCTGTATGGCTTGAGCTTCCAGACCAACGTCGAGGGTGTATCGCTGGGGGGCGAGGTCAGTTACCGGCCGAATATGCCGCTGCAACTGAACACGGCGGACTTGCTGTCGGCTGCGACGTTCGGCGCCACCTCGCCGCTGATCACCACCGGTTACGCCGGGCGCAACCTCGGTGCCGAAGTGAACGGCTACAAACGGATGCCGGTGACCCAGGCGCAAGTGACCGCGACCCAGTTCTTCGATCAAGTGCTGGGCGCCAGCCGCCTGACCGTGGTCGGTGAGGTCGGTTACAACCACATCAACGGCCTGGGCAAGGCTGACGGCACGGATCTGCGCTTCGGTCGCAGCCCGGCCTTCGGTTCCGGCGAGCTGCCGGGTGTCGCGGGCGCGGCCACCTGTCGCGGTACGGCGGCGGGCCTGCCGAATGCCAGCAACCCGGCTCAGGAGTGCAACAACGATGGCTTCTACACCAGCAGCAGCTGGGGCTATCGAGTGCGCGGCAAGCTGGATTACCAGAACGTTTTTGCCGGCATCAACCTGTCGCCGAACATCGCCTGGTCCCATGACGTGCAGGGTTATGGCCCGAACTTCGACGAAGGTTCCAAAGCGGTCAGCCTGGGCGTGGATGCCGATTACCTGAACACCTATAACGCCAGCCTGAGTTACACCAATTACTTCGGCGGCGATTACAACACCAACGTCGACCGCGACTACGTTGCGCTCAGCGTCGGCGTGAATTTCTGATGCAACCCTGCCAGAGGACCTTCCACATGAACGCACGTTTAATTCTGCGCGCTGGCGCACTGAGCCTGTCGCTGCTGGCCAGCGGTGTCATGGCCGCGGTCACCCCCCAGGAAGCCGCGCAACTGGGCACCACGCTGACCCCGTTGGGCGCTCAGAAAGAGGGCAACGCCACCGGCAGCATTCCGGCCTGGACCGGTGGTCTGAAACCCGGTGCCGCGCCACTCGACAACGGATTTCTCGGCGATCCGTTTGCCGGCGACAAGCCTGAGTTTGTGATCACCGCCGCCAACGCCGAGCAGTACAAGGACAAACTGACCCCGGGCCAACTGGCGATGCTCAAGCGCTACCCGGACAGCTACAAGATCCCGGTATTCAAGACTCAGCGCACCGCTGCCGTACCGCAGAACATCTATGAGATTGCCAAGAAGAGTGCCGTCACCACGGAGCTGACCCCGGACGGCAACGGTCTGGTGAACTTCACCCAAACCCGCTACTACCCGTTCCCGATTCCGAAAAACGGCGTCGAGATTTACTGGAACCACACCAACCGTTATCGCGGCGGCAACATGGAGCGGATGGCGGCGCAGGCGGCACCGCAGGCCAACGGTTCCTATTCCATCGTCGAGTACGAGGACAAACTGGCCTTCCCGCAGTTGATGGACGGTGTGGAAGGGAATCAGGCCGATAACGTTCTGTACTACTACAAGCAGGAAATCACCGCGCCGTCGCGCATGGCCGGCAGTGTGATCCTGATTCACGAGACCATCGACCAGGTCAAGGAGCCGCGCCTGGCGTGGGTCTATAACGCCGGTCAACGCCGCGTGCGCCGGGCGCCGCAAGTGGCTTACGACGGACCGGGCAACGGTTCCGACGGCATGCGCACCGCCGACAACACCGACATGATGAACGGCGCGCCGGACCGTTATGACTGGAAACTGGTGGGCAAAAAAGAGCTGTACATCCCGTACAACAACTACCGGTTGCAGTCGCCGAAATTGAAGTACGACGACATCATCAAGCCGGGGCACATCAACCAGGACCTGACCCGTTATGAGTTGCACCGGGTCTGGCACGTGGAGGCCACGCTCAAGCCAGGTCAGCGTCATGTTTATGCCAAACGTGACATGTACTTCGACGAAGACACCTGGCAACTGGCCGAAGTCGATCACTATGACGGCCGTGGTCAACTCTGGCGGGTGGCCGAGGGCTATGCGCTCAACGATTACGAGCGTGGCACGTCCAATTTTGCAATGCTCGGAATCTATGATTTGATCGCCGGTCGCTATAACGTGCTGGCGATGACCAATGAATCCAAGCATGCAACGACGTATGGCATGACCGCGAAGATGAATGATTTCACGCCTTCGGCACTGCGTAACGCTGGCATTCGCTGACCGTTCGTCGCTGAAACAACGCCCTGTTCGCAGGGCGTTGTGCATTGGGGCCGGCACCACCTGATGCGGGTGGCGCATTAACCGTTGGCGCGCTCAATGATGGCAACCTCACACCATCAGCGAGGTCCGCCATGTTTGTGCCACGGCCGCATCTGTGCGACGTACTCAAGCGCGATCAGCGCCGCTTGCAATTGCTTTGCGCGCCTGCCGGTTATGGAAAAACTGCGTTGCTGCGCGAGTATCTGCGGGGCGAGGATGCGCCTGGGCGAGTGGTTTGGTTGAGTCTTGCGGGGCGTACGCTGACGTTGGCGTCGCTGAATCAAATGCTGGTTCGCGAATTTGAGTTGGCTGGACTGACGCCTTCGCGAGCAAGCTCGCTCCCCCAGTTGACCGCGTTCCCCTGCGGGAGCGAGCTTGCTCGCGAAGGCGTCAGTCCAGGCAATGAAATGTTCAGACTGCGGCTTGTATTTGATGACCTGCCAGCCGAAATGCCCAGCGATCTGAACCATTGGTTCGACCAACTCCTGTCCGCGCCAAATCCCTCTCTACAAGTGCTGGTCACCTGCCGCCAGCGGCCCGACTGGAACCTGCCGCACCTGATGCTCACCGGGGAAATGCTGGAGCTGGACGCCCGGCAACTGGCGCTGCGTCCAGACGAGTTCGAAGCGTTGGTCAACGGGCTCGCCCCGACCAGCGACACCGCCTCACGCGAACACCTGTGGCAGCAAACCAGCGGCTGGTGTGCCGGTGTGCGCCTGTTGCCGTCGGCGCTGCTTGACCCGTACCTCGAACGTGAACTGTTGCCGCGCCTGAGTGAACAGCAATGTGAAATCTTGTTCGGACTGGCGCATTTGTCCAAGGCCAGCGCCGACCTCTGCGAGCAACTCTGGGAGGGCCAGCAAGGCGCGTCGGTGTTCAAAAGCTTGCTGGATGCGCAGGCGTTTTTGGTGCCCATCGAGCACCAGCCCGGCTGGTTTCGCCTGCTGCCCGCCGTGGCGCAGGCCCTGCAAGACCGGTTGAGCGGTGTGCCGTTGCATCGGCTGCGCTTGCGTGCCTGTCAGTTGCTCAATGTGCTGGGGCAGGTCGACGACGCAGTGGAACAGGCGCTCAGTGCCGACCAGCCGGAAGTCGCCGCCAATTACATGGAACGCTTGTGGCTGAGCTGGATTTTGAGCGAGCGGCATCTGGACCGCTTCATGGACTGGCGCGAACGCATCGAGCCGCAGTTGCTGCAAAGCAGTTCGCGCCTGATTTACCTGTGCGCCAAGGCGTTACTGTTCAGTGGACGGCTCGATGAGGCCGAGGAGTGCCTGCAACGCCTCGGGCATTTTTTGCCGCTACCTGATCCGCGGCGACATCAACGTTTATTGGCGAACTGGCAGGCGTTGTTCGGCACCTTGCAGGCACTGCGCGGCGATGCGGAACCGGCGCGCCTGCATTGCCATGCGGCGTTGCGTTATCTGACGGTGCAAGACTGGCTGTCGGTGTTGCTGTGCCATTGCACGCTGGCGCGCATCGCCATGAACAAAGGGGAACTGACCGAAGCCCAAGTGTTGTTGGAGCATTCGCTGGAATTGGCCCGGCGCCAGGGCAGCCGTGAAGCCGAAGTGCTGGTGAATACCGACCGCGTGCGTTTGATGATGCTTCAGGACCAGTCCGGCCTTGCGCTCTCGCTGTTACGCACGGAGCTGGCGCAACTGACGGTTAGCCGCACGCAGCCCTATCCGTTGCTCGGTCGACTGATGTTTCTGCATGGCGAATTGCTGTTGCAACAGGGCCACACCGGTGAAGCCGAGCAAGTGGTGAGGGCCGGATTATTGCAGGTGCGCGATGGCTGCGCGCCATTTGTGCTCAATGCCTACCTGTTGTTGTCCGAGGTTGCCTCACGCAACGATGACGTCGAAAAGGCGCACCTTTTGCTGTACGAAGCTGAGCGGCGCATGCATTGGGGCAAGATCGACAGCGCGTGCTACGAAGGCCCCATCGCCCTGCAAAAAGCCTCGATCCTGCGCCGTAAACAGGGAGAGGTCCGCGAAAAACCTGCCGGCATGCGAGTGACGGGCGTGCCGGATTACCAGGATGGCCTGACGGCGCGTGAGGTCTCGGTGCTCAAGTTGCTGGCCGAAGGCATGTCCGTGCGTGAGGTTGGGCATCGCCTGTTCATTTCGGTGAACACGGTCAAGACCCACGCCAAAAATATCAACGTCAAGCTCGGCGCGTGCCGTCGCACCCAGGCGATCAACAGCGCCAAAGCCATGGGAATTCTCGCGTGAACCTGCCACCCACCTGATCCGGGTGGCGGCGCGGCGTGAGTGATGGTCAACCATGCAGCAGATCCGACGCAATGCTGCGCAATCGCGCTGGCGTCCAGACGACAACAAGAGAGGTAGTGATGAGCGCCATCGACAGTTGGACGAGCACTGACATCCGCACAACCCTGGAAAAACAACGGGCGGCCTTTCTGGCCAGCGAACCCTACAGCGTCGAGCAGCGGTGTGAATTGATCGACCGGGCGATCAGCCTGCTGGTCAATCACGAGCAGGAGATTATTGATGCCCTGACGGCCGACTTCGGCCATCGCAGCCCGGCGTTTTCGAAGGGCAGCGAAGTGTTGTCGCCGCTGGCCACGCTCAAGCAAACCAAAGCCAGGCTGGCCGAATGGATGCAGCCCGAAACGCGGCACTCCGAGCAAGGCGAAGCCTGGGTTCACTACCAGCCGCTGGGCGTCATCGGTATTGTCACGGCGTGGAACGTGCCCGGTTACATGGTGTTCAGCGGTCTGGCCGGGGCGTTGGCCGCCGGCAACCGGGTGATGATCAAGCCGTCGGAATTCAACCCGCACACCTCGGCGCTGATCGCGCGGCTGATCCGCTCCGTTTACGCCGAAGACGAAGTGGCGGTAGTGCTCGGCGGGCCGGACGTCGGCCAGGCGTTCTGTGGTCAGCCGTTCGACCATTTGCTGTTCACCGGTGCCACCAGCATCGGTAAGCACGTGCTGCGCGCCGCCGCGGAAAACCTGGTGCCGGTGACCCTGGAGCTGGGTGGCAAATCACCGACCATCATTTCCCGTACCGCCGACTTCAAGACCGCCGTGACCAAAGTGATCGTTGGCAAACTGCTCAACGCAGGCCAACTCTGCGTGGCACCGGACTATGTGTTCGTGCCGCAAGAATCGGTGGACGCGTTCATCGCCGTGGCCAAAGCCGTGGTCGCCGGGTTTCTGCCGACGCTCAAGGATAATCCCGATTACACCTCTATCATCAACGGCCGGCATCTCGAGCGTTTGCAGGGTTACCTGAGTGAAGCGCGCGAGGCCGCTGTCGAGTTGATCGAGCTGAACCCGGCGGCCGAGGATTTCAGCGATGCGCCACGCAACAAAATCGTGCCAACGCTGTTGCGCAATCCAGGCGACGATTTGCAGGTGATGCAGGATGAGATTTTCGGTCCGCTGCTGCCGATCAAACCCTACGCAACCCTGAACGAAGTGATTGCGTTCATCAATGCCCGGCCACGCCCACTGGCGCTGTATTACTTCGGCAATGACGCTGGCGAAGAAGCGCTGGTGCTCAGCCGTACCTGCTCGGGTGGCGTAACTCTCAACGGTGTCATGAGCCACGCGAGCACCGAGAGTCTGCCGTTCGGAGGTGTCGGCCAGAGCGGCATGGGTGCCTATCACGGCATTGATGGCTTCCGCACCTTCAGCCATGCCAAGGCTGTGTTCCGTGCGCCGGGTAAACCGGCCTGAATTTCTTCATCTCACTGTCGAGAAAAATAATATGAAAGCTGCCGTTTTCCATCAGGTTGACACTCCGCTGGTCATCGAAGAAGTGGGCATCAGCAAACCAGGGCCGCGTGAAGTGTTGATCCGCACCAAAGCTGTGGGTGTCTGCCATTCGGATTTGCACGTCATCGACGGCTCCTTCCCGTATCCCGGCCCGATGGTGCTGGGCCATGAGGCGGCTGGCGTGGTCGAGCAGGTCGGCTCCGAGGTGCGCTCGGTCAAGCCTGGCGATCATGTGGTCACTTGTCTGACGGTATTTTGCGGTCATTGCGACCACTGCGTGACCGGGCACCTGGCGCGCTGTGTGTCGCCGGAAACCAAGCGCGGCAAGGATGAAGAACCGCGCCTGACCTACGTGCAAAAACCGATGCCGCAATTCGTCAATCTCTCCGGTTTTGCCGAACAGATGCTGGTGCACGAAAACGCCTGCGTGGCGATCCGTCGCGACATGCCGCTGGACCGGGCCGCGCTCCTCGGTTGTGCCGTCACCACCGGCACCGGCGCGGTGTTCAACACCGCCAAAGTACGTCCAGGCGAGACCGTGGCCGTGATCGGTTGCGGCGGCATCGGCCTGGCCGCGATCAATGGGGCAGCGCTGGCCGGGGCGGGGCGGATCATCGCCATCGACATGCTCGACTCCAAACTGGAACTGGCCCGTCAGTTCGGCGCCACCGACGTGATCAACGGCCGGGACGGCGACGCAGCCAAGCAAGTGATGGAGCTGACGCGCGGCGGCGTGCACCACGCCTTTGAATGCATCGGCCTCAAGCAAACCGCCGAACAGGCCTTCGCCATGCTCGCCCGCGGCGGTACCGCCACGGTGATCGGTATGCTCAAGCCCGGCCTGAAAATCGAGCTGGACCCGCTGCAATTGCTGCACGAGCGGCGCATCCAGGGGTCACTGATGGGTTCCAACCGTTTCCCGGTGGACATGCCTCGCCTGGTGGATTTCTACATGGCGGGCAAGCTCAAGCTCGATGAAATGATTTCCCAGCGCATCAAGCTTGAACAGATCAACGACGCCTTCGAGGAATTGCGCCGTGGCGAGTTGGCTCGCTCGGTGATCATTTTCGACGAATGAAAATCCTGAGTTTCCTGTGACCCTGTGGGAGCGAGCTTGCTCGCGTAGGCGGACTAGCATTCGCCATTGATGACGACTGACATGGCCCTTTCGCGAGCAAGCTCGCTCCCACAGGTTTCTCACAGCATTCGAATTTTTTTGCTCGCCGAAGCGATTTTGGAGTTGATTGATGGACATAGATTTCACGCCGGACGAGTTGGCGTTTCGCGAGGATGTGCACACGTTTCTTCGTGATCACTTGCCTGCCGAATTCGCCCAGCGCGTCTCGCAGGGCAAACGCTTGAGCAAAGCGCATCAGGTGCAATGGATGCAGACGCTCAATCGCCAGGGCTGGCTCGCGCCGGGCTGGCCGGTGGCGTTTGGAGGCACGGGCTGGAGCGATGTGCAAAAGCACATTTTCGATGAGGAATGCTTTGCGGCGGGGGCGCCGAAAGTGTCGTCCTTCGGGCTGAAAATGGTCGCGCCGGTGATCATTAAATTTGGCACGGCCGAGCAGAAGGCGCGTTTTCTGCCGCGCATTCTCACCTGTGAAGACTGGTGGTGCCAAGGCTACTCCGAACCGGGGGCGGGCTCCGACCTGTCGTCGCTGAAGACTCGTGCCGTGCGCGATGGCGATCACTACGTGGTCAACGGCCAGAAGACCTGGACCACCCTGGCGCACTTTGCCGACTGGATGTTCTGCCTGGTGCGCACCGACCCCGAGGCGCGGCAGCAGCGGGGCATTTCCTTTGTGCTGATCGACATGAAAACGCCGGGCATCACTGTGCGGCCGATCATCACCCTGGACGGCGAACATGAAGTCAACGAAGTGTTCTTCGACAACGTACGGGTGCCGGTGGCGAACCTGGTTGGCCAGGAAAACGAAGGCTGGACCTGTGCCAAGTATTTGCTGACCCACGAGCGCACCAGTATCGGCGGCATTGCGCAAAACAAGGCACTGTTGAACCGCTTGAAGCGCATCGCCAGTCAGGAACTGCGCGACGGTCGGCCGCTGATTGAAGACCCGTTGTTCCGCGTGCAAATCGCCGAAGTCGAGATGCAGTTGATGGCGGCTGAAGTGAGCAGCTTGCGCACGCTCGCGGCGGCGCGTGACGGCGGTGTGCCGGGGGCGGAAAGCTCCTTCCTGAAGATCAAGGGCACCGAAATTCGGCAGGCGATCACTTACCTGATCAGCAAGGCCGTGGGGCCTTACGCCCTGCCGTTCATTGAAGATGAGTTGGGTTATGGCAGTGAACCGCTGCTCTACACCGACTACAGCAGCGCGGCGACCTATCAGTATCTGGATGCGCGAAAAGCCTCGATCTACGGCGGGGCCAACGAAATCCAGAAGAACATCATCGCCAAAATGATTCTCGAACTGTAAGGGGCCGACCATGGATTTCAAACTCAACGAAGAGCAGTTGATGCTGCAAGACACCGCCGCGCGGCTGGTGCGTGACGCTTACGGCTTCGAGCATCGCGAGCGGTTCAGCCAAAGCGAACACGGCTTCAGCCACGCCTTCATGCAGCAACTGGGGGATCTCGGTTTATGCGCCGTGCCGTTCGCCCAAGCGCATGGCGGATACGACGGCACTGGCGTGGAAAACATGCTGATCATGACGGAGCTGGGTCGTGGTCTGTGCCTGGAACCCTATCTGCACTCGGTGATTTTTGCTGGTGGGCTGATTACCCAACTGGGCAGCGAGGAGCAAAAAGAAGCGCTATTGCCGCAATTGGGCAGCGCGGCGTTACAGATGGCGGTGGCGGTGGACGAACCGCAGAGTCATTACCAACTGCACGACGTGCAGACCGTCGCAGAACCGGTGACGGGCGGCTGGGCACTCAATGGCCGCAAATCGGTGGTGGTCGGTGGGCAAAGCGCCGGGTTGATTCTGGTCTCGGCGCGCTCCAGTCACGGGGTGCGTGACGAGAAGGGTATCAGCCTGTTTCTGCTCGATCCACACGACGCGGGCGTGCGTCGTCGTTCATTCGCGACCATGGACGGGCGCATGGCGTGCGAATTGTACCTAGACAATGTGTTCGTCAAGAGCAGCGCGGTACTTGGTGAAGTAGGCCAGGCGCTGCCGGCGCTTCGTTACCAGCAAGGCCGCTGCATCGCCGCGCAGTGCGCCGAAGCGGTCGGCAGCATGGAAGCGGCGTGTGCATTGACCCTCGATTACCTGAAGACTCGCCAGCAATTCGGTCAGCCGCTCGGCAAGTTCCAGGTGTTGCAACACCGCATGGTCGATATGCGCATCGAGCTCGATCAGGCCACCTCCATGACCCTGCTGGCCGCGTGTGTGGCTGATCAGACCGACAGTGATGTGCGCAGTCGCACCCTCGCGGCGGCCAAGTTTATCGTCAGCCGTGCCAGTCGGTTTGTCGCGGATCAGGGCATCCAGTTGCACGGCGGCATCGGCCTGACCTGGGAGTACATGCTGTCGCACCACGCCAAGCATCTGCTGATGGTTGCTCGCCAGTTCGGTGACGATGACCATCACTTGCAGGCTTACGCAACGCTGATGCAGGTGACAGCCGCGAGCTGACAGCGGACCGTCAGTGGGTGGGCGCAGTGGAATAAATTCCGGTTGTTTGCTTTAGTCCTCTTATCGCTGGCCCGCCCCGAGCCACGACCGGAGCACTCCATGAAGCCTCGATGTGTGTCGTTTGCTGTGCTGGCGGTTGTGCTCACCGTTGGCGCGTTGCCGTGCGCCCGGGCGGTCCAATATACCCAGGTGAATGCGACCGCCAGCACGCTCAGCTTCACCTTTACGCAGATGGGTTCCAGCGTTTACGGCACCTTCGGGGTGTTTGAGGGCACACTCGACTTCGACACCGACCACCTCGCGTCCGCCCACGCCGCGCTGACCATCCAGCTCGACAGCATCGATGCCGGGAGCAGCGACGCCAATTCCACGCTGAAAGAACCGGCCTGGTTCGATACGGCGAAATATCCGGTGGCGAGGTTTGCCTCCACCGACGTCGAATCGAAGGGCGACAACCATTACCTGATCACCGGAAAACTCTCGCTCAGGGGCGTCACGCGTGAGGTCAACGTGCCTGTGGAGTTGCGATCCGAAAACGCCATCGGGATCTTTGAGGGGTTGTTGGTGCTCAAGCGTAGCGACTTCAACATCGGTGCGGGCGAGTGGGCCGACACGGTGGTTTCCAACGACATCAACATTCGGTTCCGGATGGTTGCACCGCAAAAGTAATGTCCTTGCATCATTCAGGCGGCTTGCTCCCCCGTGGAATTGCTGTCATCGTTCGCGCTACTGGTAATCTTTCTTATTTGAGAAATTTTTGCGTATGCACGAATTTTCCGTAGCGGGTGACGATCTTCACCGTCGCCAACAGACCCTCACCGCGCTCTACAGCGACCACCATTCGTGGCTGCATGGCTGGCTACGGAAAAAACTCGGCTGTTCGCAGCGCGCGGCCGATCTGGCCCATGACGCGTTCATCCGGGTGTTGACGCTGGCGGAGCCGCACAACATCAAGGAACCGCGGGCGTTTCTGGCGACGATGGCGGGGCGGTTGCTGATCGATGGCGCGCGCCGTCGGCGAATCGAAGCCGCTTACCTTGAGGCGTTGGCAATCAGCGCCCATGACGCCGGCATGCCGGACCCCGAGGCCATTCACGTGGCGTTGCAGGCGCTGGAAAGAATTGCCGAGATGCTGGCAGGGTTGCCGGCCAAGTCCCGGGAAGCCTTTCTGCTGAGTCGTCTCGACGGCCTGACCTACAGCGAAATCGCGATTCGCCAGAACGTGCACGCCAGCACGGTCAAAAATCACATCGCCAGTGTGTTGGTCCACTGCTACAAAACCCTGCACGGTTCGGAAGCATTGGCGTGACGGTCATTGATCAACCGACCGATCAGATGATCAACGAGGCGGCGGCCTGGCTGACGTTGCTGCATGACGATGTCGTCAGCGAAGGCGACCGGGCGGCGTGCGATGCCTGGTGCAACGCCGACCCGCGTCACGGCGTCGCGTTGGCGCGAATGCGGGTGTTGTGGGGCAGCCTTGATCAATTGCCGGCGGCACCCGCGCGGGTGGCGCTCAAGCAAGCCTTTGCCAAACCGGGCGCAGGGTTGGCGGGCCGTGGCACTCAGGCGCTGGTATTGCTGGGGGTGCTGCTGTGCGGCTGGGTCGGCTCGGACAACCTGCCGATCTGGCTCGCCGATCAGCGCACCGGCGTCGGCGAGCGGCGTGAAGTGGCGTTGGCGGATGGCAGCCGGCTTCAACTCAACAGCAATTCGGCGCTGGACGTGAAGTTCGATAGCCAGCACCGCACCATCGAATTGTTGAGCGGCGAGGTGTTAGTGACGGTGGCCAAGGACGCCCAGCGTCCGTTCGTGGTGCACACCGAACAGGGCACCGCGACGGCGCTGGGGACGAAGTATCTGGTGAAACGCGCCGCCGATGGCTCGACCGTGGTCAGCGTGCTGGAATCGGTGGTCGCCGCCAAACCCGACGGCGCCGAGGCGGTGAAGGTCAAGGCCGGCGAGCAGACCATCCTCAGTAACGGCCATGTGCAAGCGCCGCAACCGATTGGCAACACCGACCCGGCGGCGTGGACCCGGGGCCTGCTCAAGGTCGATGACCGGCCGTTGAGCGAAGTCCTGCAAACCCTTGCGAATTACCGCCACGGGCTGGTGCGCTTCGACGCGCAAGCGCTGCAAGGCCTGCGGGTTTCCGGGGTGTTCCGCCTCGACGACACCGACGCTTCGCTCGCCACTCTGGCCGACAACTTGCCGATCAAGGTCGAGCACTTCACCGATTGGCTGGTGCTGGTCAAACCCCTGTAATCGAAATCGTGTGACAGCCGCCTCGCGTCGCGAGGCGGCGAAGCCGTCGCCATCCGGTTGACGCGAGCCGATTTTGTACCGGCTGCGCTGCCTCGCGGTGCCTGCTGAAATCGCCCTGAAAAAATAATTAATGCAAATCGCTCGCATTCGTTGTCCGTTTCTTCGAGATGGACGTCATGGTTAGTAACGCCTCCCATTTCACAGGAAGTTCCATGTCACGCTTCGCTCGCCCATTGCCTCCACTGGCACTGTCAGTGGCGATGGCGTTTGTCTCGATGCCGTTGCTCGCTGCCGAGCCGGCGCTGGCAAATGCTGTCGCCAGTGCGGTGCGCAGTTTTGCAATCCCGGCGGGGGATTTGAGCCAGGCGTTGAACAGCCTTGCCGAGCAAGCGGAGTTGATTCTGGCGTTTGATCCGGCATTGACGCGGGGTAAGCGCAGCGACGGGTTGACCGGACAATTCAGCACCCGCAACGCGCTGGATCAATTGCTCCGTGGCAGCGGCCTGCAAGCACTGGCGTTGTCGGCCGGTCGCTACCGCATCGAGCCGACACCCGCAGCGCTCGACAGTGCGCTGGAGTTGCAAGCGACCACCGTCAGCGCCGGATCGCAGCATGAAAGTGCAACCGGCCCTGTCGAAGGCTACGTCGCGACGCGCGCGTTATCGGCGACCAAGACCGACACGCCATTGATCGAAACGCCGCAATCGATTTCGGTGGTGACCAAAGACCAGATGCGAGCGCAGGGCGCGGAAAACCTCAACCAGATCCTGCGCTACAGCGCGGCGGTGATTCCTGAAACCCGTGGTTCGACCGCGACACGCCTGGACATGCTGACGGTTCGCGGTTTTTCCCCGGCGGTGTATCTGGACGGCCTGCGCCTGCCAGCATCGCGGGACGCCGCGCCACAAAAAGACGCCTTTGACCTGGAGCGAGTGGAGGTGTTGCGCGGGCCTTCGTCGGTGCTGTATGGGCAGGCCAGCCCCAGCGGTGTGATCAACATGGTCAGCAAGCGGCCGTTGGACACGCCGTTGCATGAAGTCGGAATCGAATACGGCACCTTCGATAAAAAGCGCACGACCTTCGACCTGAGCGGCCCACTGGACGACCAAGGCGTCTATTCCTATCGCCTCGCCGGCCTGTACGACGCCGCCGACGGCCAGATCGAACACACCGAAAGCGAGCGCCAAGCGCTGTCGTCGGCCCTCACCTGGCGCCCCAATGAAGACACGTCACTGACGTTGCTCGGGCATTACCAAAAAGACCCCAAAGGCAATTCGTACGGTTCGACCCCGGCCTGGGGTTCGGTGTTGAGCAGCCCGGTAGGGCGTGACATCGACGTCGATTTCTATGACGGCGACAAGCATTTCGAGAAAAGCGACCGCCATTACTTCTCCGTGGGTTACCTGTTCGAACACCATTTCGACGACGTCTGGACCGTGCGCCAGAACGCGCGGTATCTGCGCAGCGAAGGTGACTACCGGGCCATTTACAACGGCAACCTGCAGGCGGATTACCGCACCCTCAACCGCTACACCATCACCAGCGACGTCAATCTTGATAGCTACGCGCTGGACAACCAGTTGCAGGCCAAATTCGGCACCGGGCCGTTGCAGCACACGGTGTTGTTCGGCGTCGACTATCAGTACACCCGCACCGCGACCAAGGCCGGTTACGGTGCGGGGCCGACCCTGGATATTTTCGACCCTGTCTACAGTGGCCCGATCGCGGTGCCGGGCTACACCAGTGACGCCACGCAACGCGACGAGCAGAAAGGCGTGTACCTGCAAGAACAGATGAAGTGGGACCAGTGGGTGCTGTTGCTGGGCGGGCGCTACGACTGGGCGTCGAGCCGCAGCGGCAACCTGGACCTGACCGGCAATACCAAGCGCAAAATCGCCCAAGACAGCGAAGCCTTCACCGGGCGCCTGGGCCTGGTCTATCTGTTTGAAAACGGCCTGTCGCCATACGTTAGCTACTCGGAGTCTTTCGAACCGAATTCCGGCACCGGCTACGGTGGTTCGCTGTTCACACCGACAGAGGGCAAGCAGTACGAAGTGGGCATCAAATACCAGCCCCCCGGTAGCAACAGCGTCATCACCGCTGCCGTCTTCGACCTGCGCCAAAGCCACGTCCCGACCCTGGATTCCGACCCGACGCACCTGTGCGCGGGCGTTCGCTGCCAGGTGCAGAGCGGCGAAGTGCGCTCGCGGGGGGTCGAGCTCGAAGGCAAGGCCAGCCTCAACGACAACCTCGACATCACGGCGGCTTACGCGTACCTGGATAACCGCATTTCCCAATCCAACAGCACCGTCAGCTACGCGCCATTGACCGATATCGCCGTGGGCGAACCGGTGCCCGTCAAAGGCACCCGCACCTATGGCGTGCCGCGCCACACCGCTTCGGTCTGGGCCGATTACACCTTCCACGACGGCGTCGCCAAAGGCTTTGGCGTCGGCGGCGGGGCGCGTTATGTCGGCGCCTCGTGGGGCGACGAAGCCAACACCCTGAAAGTGCCGGGTTACACCTTGCTTGACGCGGCGCTGCATTACGACATCCCGCACCTCAACAGCACCACCGACAACCTGCGGCTGGCGGTGAACGCCAGCAACCTCGCCAACAAGGAATACGTCGCCTCCTGTTACTCGTATTCGTGGTGTTGGTACGGCTCTCAGCGCACGGTTCAGGCGAGTGCGACGTACCAGTGGTGAGCGCGGCGCGGTAACAGCAAAAACCAAAAAATGATGACGGCTTGACCGCCGGTATTTCTCTTTTTTCTCTTCACAGGAACTTCGCGATGTTTCGTCCCTTTATGCCCACTTTGTCCGGCGCCTTGGTGCTGGGTTTCTCGGCCGTCGTCGTGGCGGCCCCGGTCGATTCGAACCCGCCGGCCAAGGCCCAGCCCACCGCTGTGACCCCACCCGAAGCGGGCACGCTGAACCTGGGTGCGGTGAACATCAATGCCGAAGGCGGCGTCGCCGGCAAGGCCACCACCGAGGGCAGTGGTTCTTACACCACAGGTTCGATGAGCACGGCGGTCGGCCTGCCGTTGTCGATCCGCGAAACCCCGCAATCGGTCAGCGTGATTACCCGTCAGCGCATGGACGATCAGGGCATGAACGACCTGAACGACGTGGTCAAGTACGCACCGGGCATCACCCTGCGCAAGTTCGGTGGCGACCGTCAGCAATTCCTGGCCCGTGGTTTCACCATCGACAACCTGATGTACGACGGTCTGCCGACCAGCATTAGCCAGTTCACCCTGGACACCATTTCCGGGGCGGACCTGGCGATGTACGACCGCGTGGAAGTGGTGCGTGGCGCGACTGGCCTGATGACCGGCGCCGGCAGCCCGTCGGCGACCCTGAACCTGGTGCGCAAGCGTCCGACCGTGACGCCGCAGGTGAGCATTACCACCAGCGCCGGCAGTTGGGACCGCTACCGCACCGAAGTCGATGCGTCGAACAAACTCAACGAGGCAGGTACATTGCGCGGGCGCGTTGTGGCCGCCTATGAAGACGACAACAGCTACATCGACGTTCGCGAAAAACAGCGCCAGACCTTTTACGGCATTGTCGAAGCCGACCTGAGCGAGTCGACCACCTGGACCCTCGGCGCGTCCAAGCAGCGCGACGACGCCACCTCCGATTGGGGCAGCCTGCCTTCCGGGCCCAATGGCGAGAACCTGCACCTGTCGCGCTCAACCTTTCTGAGCAACGACTGGGCCTACTGGGACCGGGACAACGTCAGCCTGTTCACCGACCTCACCACGCGCTTCGACAATGGCTGGACCTCGAAATTGGCGGCCGCCCGGATCTGGGCCGAATCCAATACGTTCTCGAGTTATTTGAACCCTGCGCGTGGCGGTGGATTCACCCAGTCCTCCGGCCAATACGACACCAAGGATGTGCAAACCAACCTCGACGGCTCGCTGTCCGGCCCGTTCCAGTTGTTCGGGCGCGAACACGAGTTGAGCGTCGGTGCGAGCTGGCGCCAGGAAAAATTCGACCAGAAAGGGGGCTTCTGGAACGCGGCGACCCCGGTCGATATTTACAACTTTGATCCTGGCGTCATTCCCAAACCTGCTGCCGACGACCGCATCCCGTATTCGAGCCTCAATACAGCGACCGAGAAGGGCATCTACGCAGCGGCGCGGTTCAATCCGTTCGACCCGCTGCATGTGATCATCGGCAGTCGCTTGAGCTGGTACGACTACGACGACCGCTCGGGCAGCAACGACTACAAGGTCACCCAGGAAGTCACCCCGTACGCCGGCATTGTCTATGACCTGAACGACACCTACTCGGTGTACGCCAGCTACACCGAAATCTTCAAACCGCAAACCCAGCAGGACGTCAGCGGCGCGGTGTTGGACCCGATGACCGGCGAAAGCTATGAGGTCGGCATCAAGGGCGAGTATTTCGATGGCGGCCTGAACGCCTCGGTGGCGCTGTTCGACATGACCCAGGAAAATCGCGCCTATGCGATTCCTGATCAGCCAGCCAGTTGCCGGGCGACCAATCGCACTTGCTACGAAGCAGCGGGCGAAGTGCGCAGCCGTGGTATCGATACGGAAATCAGCGGTGAACTCACGCCTAACTGGCAGGCATCGGCGGCCTACACGTTGGTACTGAGCCAATACGTGAAGGACCGTACCTACGACAAAGGCGAGTTGTTCGCGCCGAACCAACCCAAGCATTTGTTCAAGGCTGCGACCACTTACCACTTACCGGGCGTGCTGGAAAAAGTGCGCGTTGGCGCGGACGTTCTTGCCCAGAGTGCTACCTATGGTCGGGTTGGCACGGGGCACGCCGAGCAGGATGCTTATGCCGTTGTGGGGCTGATGGCGGGTTATCGTCTGGATGAGCATTGGGATGCACGCGTTAACTTGAACAACGTGTTTGACGAGAAGTATTGGCAGGGCATTCCTACGGCCAGTGGCAGCGGGACCTATGGTGATCCTCGTAACGTGATGTTTTCGGTTAAGTGGTCGCTTTGATTGTCCTGAATGCTGGCTGAGGGTTGCTTAAGGTTTTTGGGGGGCTGGGGGCATATCCGTTTTTTGGGTGATGGCGGCTATCGGTTCCGCCCTTACGGCGGGTCACTTTGAAAAGCCCAAAGTAACCAAAGGCTCTTGCCCCTTTCGTCCGGTGCCTCGCC